>SLIO01000056.1 GCA_007135635.1 Methylomicrobium sp.
GCAAAATCAGATTTATCCAAATATTTAGTACTAGACGTCCGAGCGCCCGGTGAGTTTGTTGCCGGCTCGCTGCCCGGAGCCATCAACATTTCAAGAGGTGTTTTGGAATTTAAAATTACTAGCCACCCGGATTTCGAAAATAAACAAGATACCGATATTTTAGTTTATTGCCAAACCGGCGGACGCTCAGCACTGGCTACCGAAGTGCTCAATAAAATGGGTTACAGTAAAGCAGTCAGCCTAGAGGGCGGATATCAAGCTTGGCAAAAAAGCGACACAACCGACGAGTAAATGCCTGTTGTTGAATCGTTAAGACTGGATAAATGGCTATGGGCTGCGCGGTTCTTTAAAACGCGCAAGCTCGCTGCCGATGCGGTATCTGGCGGCAAGGTTCACTTGAACAACCAAAGAACCAAACCGGGCAAGGAAATCGCCATCGGCGCCAAACTTTCCATTCATAAGGATCAATATAGCTGGGACATTACCGTCACCGGCCTAAACAGTCAACGCCGCCCCGCTTCCGAAGCGGCGCTGCTTTACGAAGAATCGGCGGAAAGCCGCGCAAAGCGGCAACAATTAATCATCCTGCAACGCGAAGAACAAGCCAATTTCGAACATTTCGAAAGACCATCCAAGCCAAACAAAAAAGACCGTCGGTTGATTCACCGCTTCAAGCGAGGTTAATTCCTATCATGGCCTCACTTACAAACAAGTCGGCGGCTTTGGCAACCCGGCTAATTTGCATGCGTACTTTAACGGCCCACCAGGAAACAATCGCTGTAAATAACGGCTATTGCCCTTGTCCGTACCTAATTGCTTGGCTACTGCCTTGGTAAAAACTCTGGCATTTGGCAAGTGTTTAAACTGAAGATAATAGCCTCTAATAAAAAAAATAATCTCCCAATGCGCATCGGTTAATGTAATCGCATTGACTCTAGCGAGCTCTCTGGCAACTTCCTCACTCCAGTCATTCATATCGACCAAAAACCCTTGCTCGCTCAGAGCGGGAAAACACCCTTCGATACTCAGCACCATGACAGCGACTGCTTATGCTTAACGGCCAATTCGACCCACTCGGCATATTCGATAGACACGATTCCGTCAGCCAAGTCGACCTGGTCAATACCGAACATTGCCAGATCATCGGACAATGCGCACAAACAACAAGTCTTAGCCGATTGTGTCAGAACTTTCGCCAAACTCCCTCGCCCGATCAAACGAAGTATTGACGAACCTAAAAAAACCACCGCATCGCCGGCTTCAATACGCTCTAAAACGGCATCCACTTCGGACGACTGAAAAATCAAATGTAACATTCTGGCTATTCGATATGTGTTAACTTCAGACCAACCAATCCAATAACGACCAGGACAATGGAAAACAACCGCAAAATTTCGGCGGACTCCCTAAAAAGCACAATACCAATAACGGCAACCCCGACCGCACCCATGCCGGTCCATACCGCATATGCGGTTCCCAGCGGCAAGGTCCTAATTGACAGCATTAACAAATAAAAACTGGCTGCGCCGAAAATGATTGTAATCAAACTTGGCCAAAGACGAGTAAAGCCTTGGTTATACTTCAAGCTCAACGCAAAAACAATTTCCGCAAAACCGGCACATAACAATAAAAACCACGCCACGCGCTTCAATCCCTCATAGACTTATCAGTTAAATATTCTACAATACCAAGTCGTTTGATAGACCGACTGCACATCAAATTTCAGCCTGCTACATGAATACTCCGGATGTTTTGACGGGTTGTTCCGACAAAACATTCGCTCACTCCGGTCTCTAAGGTTTGTCGCGACCCAAACAGCACACTGGCGCAGAGTCCTGTTTAACCAAAAAGGCCGTACTTTATAACTCATTTGCAGATCCATTATGAACGAACAATCGGACCACATCGTACTCGACGAGCGTCAAATCATCAATTATCTGGCGCTGCTGATCAACGAAAAGGCCCTTATTAATCTAAACATCGGCAATAACGAGTCATTCATCACCACATTGATAGCCATCGACACCGACAAACATATCCTGCTGTTCGACTATGGCCCCAAAGAATACCTAAACAGGCAATTACCCGACACATCCAGTGCCGTCTTCCACACCGTATATTCGGGAATCAAAATAAAATTCGAGGGCAAAAACATCACCAAAATCTGCTATCAAGGTGACGCTGTCTTTGCAATGCCGATACCCGAAAGCATGCTGTGGCTGCAACGCCGTCAATTTTATCGGGTTAAATCGCCGCTTTCGAAAAACAGCCATCTTAAACTAAACGTTGAAGGCCAAGTAATTTCTCTTCGTCTTTACGATATTAGTATCCCTGGCTTTTCCTTGTTAAATGACTCGGAACCGCTCAACCGGATATTAACACCCACTCAAGCTTTTAAAGACTGCCGATTGACCTTAGACGGCCTAGAAGAGGACTCGGTCGAGTTTGTAGTGCTCTACTGCATACCGTTAAACCCGAACAAACCGGACAAAATCTTAAAAATAGGCTGCCGATTCACCTCGATATCACCCGCCTTCGAATCCTGTATACAACGTTATATGCAGCAAATCGAACGAGAACTTAAACAAAAAACATAAACGGACATGCCCTTAACACCAGACAGCAAAATCTATACAGTTTCTCAACTCAACCGGGAAAGCAAACGGGTGCTCAACGAACATTTTTTCTCGGTGCGGGTAGAAGGGGAAATTTCTAATTTAAGCACTCCCTCTTCCGGCCACATTTATTTTTCCCTGAAAGACAATGCTGCGCAAATCCGTTGCGCGATGTTCAAGACCCAACTACGCAGACTCATGTTCAATCCGGCAAACGGTCTACAAATAATTGCAACCGCGCAAGTCACCTTATACGAACCTCGCGGCGACTATCAGCTAGTCGTCGAAAACCTTGAGGAAGCCGGGGACGGCGCACTACGCATGGCGTTCGAAGCACTGAAACGCCAATTATCGGTGGAAGGACTTTTCGACGCATCTCGCAAACAAACACTTCCCACACTGCCTCATTGCATCGGCGTCATCACCTCTCCCAGCGGCGCCGCTATTAGAGACATTCTAACCGTGCTGAAACGGCGTTTTCCGGCCGTTCCGGTCATTCTGTATCCGGTTGCAGTCCAAGGGGATAGCGCTAAACACGACATTGTCCGAGCATTGAACTTGGCCAATACGCTCGGTCAATGCGATGTACTGATTCTCGGTCGCGGTGGCGGCTCCTTGGAAGACTTACAAGCCTTCAACGAAGAAATCGTTGCGCGGGCGATTGATGCGAGCGCCATTCCGGTTATCGCCGGCATCGGCCATGAGATTGATGTGACGATTGCCGACTTTGTCGCCGATCTCCGCGCCGCGACGCCTTCCGCAGCAGCCGAGCATGCGGTCCCCGACCAGCGCGAATGGCAAAGTCGTTTCAGCTCGCTGGAAACCAAATTTTCGCAACATCTCGGCAGACAACTTACTCAAAAGGCTCAAGCTTTAGCCTGGCTCGATAAGCGACTGAATCGGCAACACCCCGGCCAAAAATTAGCCGCCAATGCTCAACGCCTTGACGAACTGGAGTTAAGACTGTCACGCTCAACTAACCGCAAACTACTTCAATGTCGGTCGAACTTGGACACCCAAACGGCAAAATTATATAGCCAATCGCCCGCACACAAAATCAACAGCCATCGCTTACGACAACATAATCTTCAGCAACGTCTAAATACGGCCTGGCAACGTAAATTCGAACACTTACATCAACGACTAAACCAAGCCGGCCAAACGCTTCATGCAGTTAGCCCATTGGCGACAATGAACAGAGGCTATGCACTGGTAACCGATATGGAAACAGGGGCGGTGATTCGCTCGACTCGGCAAATCAAAAAAGACGATGTTGTTTTGACTCGCTTGGCCAATGGAGGATTTACCAGTCGTGTGGAAACGATTACCGAGGATTAGGAAAAACTCCGTACGCAAGTCGATCTGCGCAGCGAATCATCGAAACCTCATTAGCC
>SLIO01000233.1 GCA_007135635.1 Methylomicrobium sp.
CCCCTGCCCGGCCCGACCGGAATCGAATTATTCTTGGCCCATTGGATGAAGTCGGCAACGATCAAAAAGTAACCTGGAAAACCCATCTGAGTAATCACTTTCAACTCGGTCTCGAGTCTCTCGTAATAAACCCGGCGATTTTCTTCTTCGCTACCGGAACCGAAGGCCGAATGTTGTTGAAAGCGCTCTTCGAGTCCCTGGCGAGACATTTCGATCAAATAGTCATCGATCGTCATACCATCCGGTACCGGAAAGTCGGGTAAATAATTTTCGCCGAGCGTCAGCTCCAGATTACAGCGTTTGGCGATTTCAACCGAATTTTCCAAGGCTTCCGGAATATCGGCGAACAGCTCCTGCATTTCTTCGCTGCTGCGCAGATATTGTTGATTGGTATAATCTTTGGGCCGCCGGTTATCGTCCAAGACACGACCTTGATGAATACAGACTCTAACTTCATGCGCATCGAAATCCTCCGGGCGAATAAACCGAACATCATTGGTTGCAACCACCGGCAGATCCATTTGCTGAGCCAAATCGACAGCCGCAGCGACATAGCGTTCTTCATCAGCTTTCCCGACACGTTGCAAATCGAGATAAAAGGAATCCTTGAATAAATGACTCCACCCCTCTGCCAGCCGTTTGGCCTCATCGACATTTTCCGCTAACAAGGCTCTACCGATATCGCCGCGCATCGCACCGGACAATGCAATCAGTCCATTATGATTATCGGCGATCCATTCACGCTGCACCATAGGCACACCTTGGTGCTGGCCTTCCTGGTAGGACTTTGAAATCAATTCGGTAAGCGTCGTATAGCCATTAAGGTTTTTAACCAACAGCGTTAGACAATAAGGGGATGACGGATCGTCTGGATTGTAGATATGCACATCGGCGCCGGAAATAGGTTTTATCCCTTGCCCAAGCGCGGCGCGGTAAAACTTGACCAACGAAAATAGATTGGATTGTTCGGTAACCGCGACAGCCGGCATATTCATGTCGGCCAATGCTTTGATTAACGGCTTGATTCGAACGATGCCGTCGACCAATGAAAATTCGGTATGAAGTCTAAGATGAACGAATGAAGGTTGCATGTGGAATGAGGTATTATCGCGCGGAGGCGCATAGGCGCCGAAATTTAAAGGAGCTTAAGCTCTGCTAGCCATAAACTTAATAACGCGAAAATAGATTTTATACCCTATTTCGGAGCCGGGTGAATGCGCCCATAGAGGCTCTATGACAGCATCTATACGCTACTCCCTTTTGATTGAAAAACCGTCTAAGAATTTCGCGAAAAATAATTTCCTGGAGTTATGAGCTTTGTCGAGGGTTCGGTAACTCGCCTGGCAGGACGCCGTGAATACGTCCGTGTAGGCTTGACGGCGGCTTTGCCTGCTGCCGACACCTGCCAATCGAGTTACCGAACCCTCCAAAAATAGGGAAGTTATTTATGACCAAATCCTAACAATAAAAAGGTATGGGCTGTGGCTAGCGAGGATGTCGGCAGGAGGGAGCTGCCGTCAAGCCCCCATGGACGGGTTCATCCAGCCCCTAAATTCCAAACGATTTAGTTGCTGGATCGAATTTCGATAATTTAGGGGCTGGATCCTCGATAGACACATCCCATACCCTTTATAAAGCTAACTATTTTTTGAGTATAGAGGGAGTAATGCCGAAATTTGAGTGCGATATCTATAACTTAATCTCCACGCCCCTGCGCCTCTGCGCGAGACTAAAATTATTTAATCAAGGCCTTTACCGGAGCGAAAGATTTTCTATGAAATGGCGTAATACCCAACTGTACTAATTGTTGCCGATGCAATTGGGTCGGATAGCCTTTATGCAAATTGAAACCATAGCCCGGATAAAGCCGTTCCAAAAACAGCATTTCCCTGTCTCTAGCTACCTTAGCCAGTATCGAAGCCGCGGAAACGGCCGGCACCAGCGAATCAGCCTTAACCATGGCTTCTCCAGGCAAATCGATCGGCGGGTACCGATTGCCGTCAACGATAATCCAATCGGGTACCGGGGTGAGCATCGAGACCGCTCTCGCCATCGCCAATAACGCCGCGTGCAGAATATTGATGCGATCGATCTCGCTCGGCTCTGCCCTCGCCACGGCCCAGCATAGCGCATCCCTCTTGATCGTTGACTCCAATGCTTCACGCTGCTTTTCGGAAATCGTCTTCGAATCCTTAAGCCCCGCAATCGGTTTTTCCGGGTCTAAAACGACAGACGCTGCAAATACAGCCCCGGCCAAACAACCACGACCGACTTCGTCGACTCCGGCAATCCTTTGCACGGTTATCGCAGAATACCCCGGGTCACGTTTCTTAAGAAACTGACCATCGTCGACAACTCATCGCTATCCCCGGCCATGCCTTCCATTTCCTCGATCGCATCCTCGAGCTTGAGATTCATTTTATAGAGAATCTTATAGGCTTTTCTGATTTGACGAACCGCTTCCGGCGACACCCCATTGCGTTCCATGCCCACCGAATTGATGCCATGCGGACGAGTTGGACGACCACCGACCATCACGAAAGGCGGAATATCCTGAGTAATCGCGCTTCCCATCGCAGAAAAACTGTATTGTCCTATTTGGGTAAATTGATGAACCAGCGTAAATCCGCCTAAAATCGCGTGGTCGGATAAATGTACATGACCGGCCAACGAGGCGCCGTTGGCCATAATCACATGATCGCCGATTATACAATCGTGAGCGACATGCGTATAAGCCATAAACAGGTTATCGGAACCGATCTGTGTTAGACCGCGATCCTGCAAAGTCCCCCGATGCATCGTTACGAATTCTCGAATGACATTCCTATCGCCTATTTCAAGCCGGGTTACCTCAGAAGCATATTTTTTATCTTGAGGATCTTCGCCTATTGAAGAAAATTGATAAATCCGGTTACCCTTTCCGATACTCGTCGGCCCGTTAATCACGACATGCGGACCAATAACGGTGCCCGCACCTATCGTAACTTCCGGTCCTATTATCGTGAACGGACCGACACTGACATCATCGGCTAATTGAGCCCGACTGTCTATGACTGCTCTTGAATCTATCAAAATCAATCCACCGCTGCGGCACACATAATGTTGGCACTGGCGACAAATTCGCCTTCCACTTCGGCTCGACAATCAAATGACCAAATATTGCGTTTGCTTTTGACGAATTTAGCTTCAAGCATCAATTGGTCACCGGGACTCACAGGTCTTTTAAACCTGGCATTGTCAATACCGACCAAATAATAAGTCATGCCTTTTCCTAAATTGGGATCGGTTTCTGACGCTAACAAGCCGGTCGCTTGAGCCAGCGCTTCCAAAATCAGCACACCGGGCATGATCGGTAAATGAGGAAAATGCCCTTGAAAGAAGGGCTCATTGTAAGTCACGTTTTTAATGGCTAACAATCTGACGCCAGGTTCACATTCGACCACTTTATCAACCAATAAAAAGGGATAGCGATGCGGTAAAAACTCTTGAATTTGTAATATATCTAGCTTGATAGACATGGATGATGAAGTGTGAGTATTGGTGGGTAAGTGGATTCCGGTAATTTTAGTCTTTTCCTCTCATAACGCCTCAATTAATCGGGCATTGAAGACAGTTTTTGTTGAATTTCATTGGTGACATCGACCGATTCGCTCGCATAAATAACTCCTTCGGTCAGCAATAAATCGAAACTTTGGCTCTTGGCCAAGTCGCGGATTGCTTCAACAATCTTACGCTGTAATTTGCCCAGCTCTTCATTGCGGCGAATATTGAAATCTTCGCTGAACTCTTGCTGGCTTCTTTTGAATTCGCGTTGTTTATTAAGAATGTCTTTTTCCAGGTTTCTTCTTTCAGAATCGCCCATCACAGCCGCATCCCTGTTTAATCTTTCTTCAAGATTCTTGATATCGTTTTGCTGAGCGACAAGCTGCTTGTCCCTCGGAGAAAATTCTTGCTCCAAACGTTTTTTGGCTTTTTCAGCCTGAGGTGCTTTTTCCAAAACCGCCGGAA
>SLIO01000270.1 GCA_007135635.1 Methylomicrobium sp.
TAGCGCTGTTGTCGCGAGCGAGATGCAATCAGGCTTGGAAGCCTAATATCACGCCACGAGCTTTACATAATTTCCATGATTTCAAGATTGGCAGCAAAGTCTCTGAAGCTCATTTCCGACATGTATTAATATCGAAAATCATCTAATCGCCATTTTTATAGCGTGAATTCGGCTTATTCAAGGAGTAATGGTGCGCGCTGGACCAGCACTTGGTAACAAAAAAGGTGATTAAACGAGTTCATAACAGTCTCCAGGAATAGGCTAAGGAATTTCTTTTTCAGATGACTGCGGAATTTATGTTCAGCCTTACGGACGAGGTGCCTTGCTAAATCCACTGATTGCAAGCTATAAAACAATCGGAGCCAAATTACTATGCATAAAAGGAAACTTCACATAATGGCCGGGTAGAGCCAAAGAGGTCAAAAGGTTGCTTGCCGATAAGCTGCCATTCGCCAAACTTAGAGATGGAAAATTTCGCCAGTATCCTCAATGGCCGGTTTTGACCGTTGCCAGTCAATTCCACCCTAAACCCCATTACCCCGAAACATTTGGTGATAGAAAATTGGAGAAACACCGCATCTAAAAGAGTCAGTGTTTCTCTCCAATTAATTAAAATAAACCTATGACTTTGATCTGTTTGGCTCAGCGAAGATCCTCTCGAAAGGAGTCAGATAGAATACCGAAATGATCCCGGTATTTTCGCTTTCCCTGTCCAGACTGCCTGCCTTTTTCTTGATTTCATCCAAAATGACGAATGCTATACAGTATGATTCGTCATCGATTTGATTGAGCGACCAACTTTGTCATGTGCCGAACCCCTAATATTCACTCGGTAACAGCATCACGCGATGATCGCCATCCTCGATCAAGTAAAACCGCCAGTCTCCAACCTGCATGTCAGTGAAATCGATAGTATAGGTCGCAATCAGGCCGTCGTTGCCGTCCGTGACCGTGATAACGGCTGTTTTGTCATCGGCTACTTTCATCACCACCGATCCAAAATATTCCTTGCGTTTGTCCAGTTCCGGACAGGCTTCCAGCGCCATTTTGTCCAGAAACCAGTAAGCGCCGAGTTCTCCGCTGTTTTCAGCGAAAAACTTGACGCCGTCGGTGTAGATCATACGCTTGTTCAACGGATGGCGATACCATTGCTCGGTGCCGGTAAAATGAGCCAGCGCCGAGGCAAATTCACGGGTATCAAGACGTGTGTTGTTTGCGGTCTGTGTGTTCATGGTTTTCATGTTTTTCTCCAGTTGGATTAAAGAAACCGGTGAATTCAGACCGCCGCAACGCGGGGAATAAATTCCCCGGTTGGGTTGATATAAACGTCCGCACGATTCCCGCAGGAACCGGTCGCCGGCATGGCAGACTCGCGGCGGCTAAAGGTTGTCACTGAAACGCAGTGACCACGATAAAAGTCGTCAGCATCGCCAAGACAGATGCTTTTTCCAATACCGGTCAGACCGGCACTCGAAAAAGCCCCTGATAAGGGGCGAAAAATGAGAAGCGGTTACTTGTTGTCGTTATCAAGTTTCGCTTGTCTGAACTGGTTTAGTCGTCATTGTCGACGCGATCCTCACTGTTATGAAAAAGCGCCTGGATAACAAGCCCCAACCGGGATGATGTTTCCCGGCTGGGTGGGTGAAATACTATCGGTTAAGCGGCTTCCACTTTAGCGACTTTACCTGTCGGGTCGAGACGGATCCGAAACGACTTTCCGTACAACAGCGGACAGCCGGAAAAATCCGGCAATAACGAGGCCACCGCATCCGTCGGATCGGTCGTCGTGTTAGCGATACAAAACCGCGATAACGCTTCGACATCGGCTTCGTGTAAAGCCTTTTGAAAGTCGTCATATTCGTTTTCGTATCGTCCGACCTGTTTCAACACGAACCCGGAAGCGTCCTGCTTCGGTATGATCGCTTCGCAATCGTTATCGCTCCCCAGGTAAACGGCTCCATCGTGAATTTCGATCATATCGTCGCCCAGGTAAATTCGGTAGTAATCGCAAAACCGTACATTGATCGAAGTCAGCTCACCCTCGAAAATGTATCGATCGGTCCCATTGACCGGCTCGATCCGCAGTTCCTGGGTTTGAAGGTTATCAATCAAATCGTGGAGCCAATGGCCGCTATCGAGGTATCGCTTGTCATAGACAAGATACCCTTTTTTCCATGCAAACAGATAACGACCTGCGCCATCCTGCTCGATAATGTCATCGATCATCACAATCCCTCGCGCCTCGATCTCATCACGCGTTACCGGTTTGCGCGGATATTCCAAAAAATCGCCATACTGGCAGCTACACACCGGATAACTCACGATTTCTTTTAACACCTCCCAAGGCACGACCGGAACATCGTTGAGTAGATGAAGTAACTGCCAGTCCCGCATCATTTGATAAAACATGGCGAATTCTTCGGCTGCCAGCGTCATCTTCATCGAGCGCAAGCGCTTTTCGATTGCTTGTCTCAACACTGCCGTGATCCGCTCGATCGCGCCCTCCTCGTCGATCAACTTGTCACGATCCGGCAATCGGGCGTCGAAACATGATGAATTCAGATGAATGACATGATGTCGATCCGAGTAAAAGCTGGGTGTACGGTAGATCGGCAAGCCCTGAAGATAAACCTCGTAGCTGGAATTTCTGAGGGACGGTTTAACCAATCCGTGTAAATACACCTTGCCGATTTCCGTATCGATAAAAACCAAATAATCGGAATCTTCGGCCGCCGGCCGCTCCAGGCATTCTCCGTTGAAATAGACCGGAATCGGAAAGCCTCTGGCCAAGATCCTCAAGGTGTTGAGAATAGTTTGTTCATCCAGTTCCATACCGACCAGCACGATATCGGTGGTGCCTTTCCGTTCGCAGGGGGTCACCGGTATCGTCTTGAATGCTAGAATATCCTGCGTATTCGCCGAGATTTCTTTGCCATTGCTTGTCACCAAAATATGGCGACAGGCGAACAAAGCGGATAAGAATCCGATCCCGAACGGATGCTCCTGGTTAACAAGATCCGTCTTCCATCCTGACTCCGCGACCGAGAGCAGTGTTTGCATAGACTCGATGCCGCAGCCGTCGTCCGATACCACCAGCGTGTTGGACTCCGTGGCGGAGTCTGTCGTGTAATCGAATCGCACAGCCGATGCCCCGGCCCGCCTGGCGTTCTGCATCAGTTCACTCAGGACGGTGGTCTTGTTGGTGAAACTGTACCTGAGGCTTTCGACCCATTTTTGTGGGTTCACTTTCATCGCGACTTCTTGTTTGTGTGTCATGGTATTGCTCCAGTAGATGAATATTAAAAAACAGGAGAAACACGCATCCCACCAGGGAATCAGTTTCCCCAGTGGGTTAATAACGGTTGGGTTTTTCAAAAGGCGTCGTTACGCTACTTGGTCAAAATCAGCTTCGAATTCGTCGTCAAGCGCTTTGGCCGGGCGAACGGTGTACCATTCGTTGCCGGTCGGCGAATCGTGATGAAAATTCTGGATCCTGATGATGTCCTGTCCCAAAAAGACTTTAAATGTGCAATCGGTTTTCGGCAGAATGTTCGCCAAAAACGTCTTGCCGTCGTCGGCCTCGAAGTCCTTGTAACCGTTCAGGTTTCGCCAGCCGAACTTTTCGACTTCGGCGTGCCAATAGCCGTCCGGATTGATTGCTTGCAAGGTTTCGGTCAGGCAGTCGGTCAACGATTCCCATTCGAAGTCCAGTAAATCCTGATCTTCGCAGGCGATATGAAAAGCGTCGTCTTCATCATCTGCCTCGCCGATTTCGAACAGAAATTTTGCTTGTTGTATTGCGATATCGCAGGTATCCCATACCAGAAACGGAAGGGATTCGTTCGACTCAGTTTGAATTTGATGGGTCATCGTGTTTCTCCGGTAATAAAAAATCGGGGAAACACGAATTCCGCCGGGGAATTGGTTTCCCCGGTTGGCTTGAAAGATAACAAACTCAATCAGGCGGCCGCCCGATGCGTTTTAATGGCTTTCATTGCTTCGGCCA
>SLIO01000081.1 GCA_007135635.1 Methylomicrobium sp.
AAGTTGGATGAGATTTGAAAGGTTAAAGATGAAAGATGAAAGATGAAAGATGAAAGATGAAAATCTGCTGTTTTTCTCGCTCTTTGGGGTGTTAATGCTGTCAATTGGCGTGCGATAGGTATGACTGAAGCAAATGAGTTTCATTTATACCTTTGGTGCTTCAAATTTCGGTGTGCCCAAGGAGGCGTAGGGGGCACTGCCATTAAGTTAAGGGAAGCCCGTCATTCCGCCATGGACTGGCGGAATCTAGTGCCATGGATGGCAAGCTTTTGAGACAAAGTTAGATCCTGGATACAAGTATTACTTAATTCTGTGATGCGTAGGGGCGAGTGTCCGACAAAGGCTTTGCCGGTATCTGACATATGACGGGTGCCCCGGTGCCGAATTTTGATTTACGATCGGTATAATTCAAATGAGCTTCTTTCAAAGTTGACTAATTTGCTTGGTTAAGTATAGTAATGCGCATTGATTTGCTATTTGAGGATTAGGTTGTGCGATTAACCACAAAAGGGCGCTATGCAGTAACAGCGATGCTCGATCTGGCTTATCATAGTCAGCAGGATCCGGTTACTTTAACCGATATTGCGACTCGCCAGACCATTTCATTATCTTATTTGGAACAGCTTTTCGCTCGTTTGCGTAAAGCCGGTATGGTGACCGGTGTGCGCGGTCCTGGTGGAGGCTATCGTCTGAGCCGAGCGGCGAGTGAGATTAATATTGCCGAAATCATCGAGGCCGTCGATGAACCGCTGGATACGACTAGATGTGCCGGCGAAGGCAATTGCCAAAACAAGAAAGCGTGTTTGACTCATGATTTATGGATGGGGCTTAGTGATCAGATTCGGGGTTATTTAAAAGGCATCAGCCTCGGCGATTTGTTGACCAGACATCATGTTCAGGAAGTTGCCAAGCGTCAGGAACAAGACGCTAAAGTGGTTGAAATTCATCGTAAAGAAAGAGTCAGCGCTTAGTTTTCAAACGCATGATCTATCTCGATCATAATGCAACAACCCCGCTTGATGAGCGGGTTTTTGAGGCAATGCAGCCGTATTTGAAATCGTTTTACGGCAATCCATCGGCCTTATATCGGATCGGCAGGTTATCGCGTAGCGCAGTTGAAACGGCCAGAGAACAAGTGGCTGCGCTCGCCGGTGTTTCTCCCAGCCAGGTGCTTTTTACCAGCGGTGGCACCGAGTCAAATAACTTGGCATTGAACTCGATCAAAAGTCATATGCGGCTATTGATTTCCAGTATTGAACATCCTTCGGTTACCGAACCCGCCGAACGTTTTCGAAATCGTAGTTGCTCAGTCGATATTCTGGCAGTGGATGAAAATGGCCTATTCGATCGCGAGTCTTTCGAGCGATGCTGTAGCGATAGGCCTGATTTTGCATCCCTGATATTGGCCAATAATGAAACCGGGGTTATTCAGTCTATCGCTGAATGGGCGGGCCTTCTGCGTGAACAGAGCGTTATAGTGCATACCGATGCGGTTCAGGCGGCAGGAAAAATGCCGTTGGCGTTCAATGCACTCAATGTTCAATTGATGTCGATATCCAGTCACAAAATTTACGGGCCCAAAGGCTGTGGTGCGTTAATCATCGAAAAAGGCATAGAACCGGAACCTTTGCAACTCGGTGGCGGTCAGGAACAAGGTTACCGAGCGGGTACCGAAAATGTCGCGGCAATCGTCGGCTTCGGTAAGGCTGCTGAATTAGCACTGTCTGAAATGACGCAGTGGCGAAACCAAATGCTCAATTTAAGGCAGTTGTTGGAGCAAGGCTTGGCCGAGTTGAATGCAACCATTTTTAGTCAAGCTGTCGAGCGGTTGCCCAATACCGTGCAATTTGGGATTGACGGTGTCGATGGCGAGATGCTGTTGATGCAACTCGATAAAAAAGGTTTCGCGGTATCGAGCGGTTCGGCTTGCGCGAGTGGCGGCGGTATGCCAAGTCCGGTATTGACTGCAATAGGTATTGCCCAGGATTTAGCTAAAAGCGCATTGCGCGTCAGTTTGGGTAAAGCGAATACCGAAGCGGATATTGCCGAATTTATACAGAGTTTAAAAACTATTTTGAATCGAACCTAATTTTAAGAGGTGTTAAATGACGATTACTTTAACCGAGAGTGCGGCAAAACAAATTAAAAAACAATTGGACAAACGCGGTAGCGGCGTGGGTTTGAAATTAGGCGTTAAAAAATCCGGTTGTTCCGGTTACGCCTATACGATCGACTATGCTGATGAAATTACCCAAGGCGACCGGGTATTCGAACAGTACGGGGTAAAGGTCATTACGGCGCAAGAGGACCTAGTTGTGATCGATGGGATCGAATTGGATTATCGCCGCGAGGGCATTAACGAAGCATTCAAATTTAATAATCCGAATGTCACCGGCATGTGCGGCTGCGGTGAAAGTTTTACGGTGTGATCTCTGTACGAAAATAGAACATTCAAAGCAAGTACCGTAGGGTGTGCATAGCGCACCTTTCCACGGTACCGAACCCTACACAGCTCCCGAGCCAGGTGCGCGATGCGTACCCTACGCCTAGCGCTCACTGCCATTAAGTTAAGCCTTCCTCCCCCTTTGAAAAAGGGGGATAGAGGGGGATTTATTAGAAAAATCTCCCCCAACCCCTCTTTTTCAAAGAGGGGAGTAAAAACGCCTGGACCTTAACTTAATGGCAGTGACGCCTGGCGCTTTATAATCCATGATCACCAACAATTTCCAAGATATTTTGAGATTAAAAAGCAGGAACATAGAAATTTAGCTAAAATCGCTTTTTTTCGACAGCCTAGGCTAAGCTCCTAATTTTTCTTCAACTCTTTTGCAGCAAAAGTCTTCATTCGGAATCTTTCGTGCTCAATCATTCTCCTCTGTATACTCGACATGATTCCCGCCGATTGATACAACCATTCGTTGCAATCATAGGCGGAGGCCCTGCCGGACTTATGGCTGCTGATGTATTGAGCCAAAGCGGCGTTCGGGTCAATGTGTACGATGCGATGCCGTCGGTAGGCCGTAAATTCTTGATGGCCGGCAAAGGTGGCATGAATATCACACATTCCGAAGCTTACGATGTTTTTTTATCGCGCTACGGTAAGCGATGCGGCAACCTCAAACCGATGCTCGATGCGTTCGGTCCCGATCAACTTAGAAAATGGTTGCGCGATCTCGGTGTCGAAACTTTTGTCGGCAGCTCCGGGCGCGTTTTTCCAATTGACATGAAAGCAGCGCCATTGCTGCGCGCCTGGTTGCATCGTCTGCGCGAAACGGGCGTTATTTTTCACATGCGTCATCGTTGGCAAGGTTGGTCCGAAACCGGAGAGTTGTTATTTTCGACGCCGCAAGGCGAGCAATCGGTTCGTGCCGATGCCACGGTTTTGGCATTGGGTGGTGGTAGTTGGGCGAAACTGGGTTCGGACGGTGCTTGGATTGATTATCTGGCCAATCATAATATTGCAGTAGCGCCTCTTAGACCGTCGAATTGCGGCTTCGAAACGACCTGGAGCGATCAATTTCGCGCGGCTTTTGCCGGACAACCGGTTAAACCGGTAGCAATATTCGGGGTTGAAAATGGCAATGACGATCGCTTGAAAGGCGAGTTTACTATTACGCAATACGGTATCGAAGGCAGCTTGGTATATGCTCTGTCGGCGCAGTTACGCGAACAAATCGACGCAACGGGGCAGGCGCTCATCTTGTTGGATTTACTACCCGAAACCGAACTGCAGACGCTGATCAAAAAATTATCCCGGCCGCGAGGCAAAAATTCGCTGGCCAATCATCTAAGAAAATCCGCCGGAATAAAAGGCGTCAAAACCGCATTGCTGCGCGAGTTAGCTGATGCGGACGATTATCATGATATACGGCGATTGGCTGCTAAAATCAAATCTTTGCCGCTTCGATTAACGGCAAGTAGGCCGCTCGATGAAGCGATCAGTAGCGCTGGCGGTGTGGAGTTCGGAGCGCTCGATGACTATTTGATGTTGAAA
>SLIO01000219.1 GCA_007135635.1 Methylomicrobium sp.
CGCGGCTGATGAATTTCGACTCGATCAAACGTCCGCGTTCTCCCCACACTTGGCGCCGATGATCGCCGGTGCCGGTTTTTCCGCCAATTGCGATCGGTTTGACATCGGTGTCTTTGTAGACGCCTCTTAAACGAGTTGCCGTGCCTCCTTCGACGACGCCAATCAGTGCATCGCGAGTCACTTTGGCAATTTCGGGTGCAAAGATGCGCTGGCCCTGAGCCGGTTGTCGATTCATGATGGTTTCATAGGGCGTATCTTTCGCGAAATGAAGATTTTCAAAGCGAACCAACGGTTGTCTGATGCCGTCGTTTTGTAGAATGCCCATCAGCTCTGCTAATGCCGCAGGGCGGTCTCCCGATGCACCGATTGCGCTGGCATAGGAAGGTGTCAAATAACTGAAAGGATAACCCGTTTTTTGCCAGGCACGATGGATTGATGTAAAGGCTTCGATTTCCAACAATGTCATAATGCGCCGTTGTTGAGCGCTGGCGCGGCGGCTCTTAAATAGCCAGCGATAAACTTCCTGACGTTGTTCCGTGCTGGCTTCAATAATTTCTTCTCTTGTTGCCTTGGGGTGTTGAGCTAAATAACTCACCAGCCAAAGTTCGAGAGGATGAATTTTGGTGATATAGCCTTGATCCTGTAAGTCAAAATTGGCCGGAGAGTATTTTTCGTGCAGCTTTTCGATTTTCTCATTGCCGAGCGCGGAGGCGGATAGGTTTTTTTTCAGAAACTGCTCCAACGCATCAACGCTTGCATCGGGATAAATTGCTTGGTAGAGCATCGAAAGTCGGGATGCTTTCGCGTAAACGCGTTTTGTCAGCAACGCCAGCGCTTCTTCGGGCGACTTGTCTTGATATTTTGCGTAGAACCGGCGCAAATATATACGTCCTTCACGGTCCGCAAAGCGTTGGAGATATTCCTGACGGCGAGGGTCGTCCGGAATTTCCAGCCATCGTGCGACGCCTCCCGGTTTGTAAAGATGATGATAGACGACTTCGCGCATGAGTCGTATGAAGACTAAATTGACCGAGTCGCGCAGGGCATCGCGAACCGATAAGATTTTTTCGTTGTCTATCCTGCTGAAATTGCTAAATCGATGGATACCGCCGCCAGTGTAAAAACTTTCCCCTGGACTTGCCGAAAAACGCCTGTCGAGGGCTCGGTTCAATAGATCTTCCAGTTGAATTTTAGTGTTGGCGCGAAGTTGATGAATGACCCAGGTGGAGATGTAATCGCGGGAATGCAGTTCGATTTTGTTGAGTTCAGAAGCCGGCGTGTATTTGTAAAGTTCGTAAACGTTGGCGATGAGTTCAAGATAATGAACCATCGTTCTGAGTTTAGCGGTAGAACCTAGGTCGATCTTGACGCCTTCGTTGATATCCAGCGGTTGATCGTAATTATCAGTTTGTACGCGGAGCAGATTGCCTTTTGGGCTTCGCTCGAACAGCATCAAACTGTAAACAATAGGCGAGGGGTCGTTAGCTTCATTCAATAATCTGAAACCGATGGCGCCGGCTGCTCGGGCGCCTTCTATTTCGCTCAAGCGTCTTAGGGCTTGACCGACCGCTTGCTGAGTATCAAAATCGACGGTCGACTTTGCGGTCAAGTCAATTCGGTCTAATTCGTAAATTGAATGAACGCCCAGCGCTTTAGCCAATCGTGTTCGGAGAACGGCTTGGGTCTTTTTTTCGGTCATGAACTTGGCCGGCTCAACGATTTCGCTAGGCGGGCGGGTGACGGATGCTTGTAATGACGCATCGCGTAATGATTTGGAAATAAGACCTTGTTCGGCCATGACTCTTAAATAACTGTCGGTAAGATTTTGTAATGCTTTGAAACCGGTCTTAGAGCCCAGTAAATAAGAAGGCCTTCGTTGCGATAAAAGCAAGCTGAGCACTTGCCGGTAAGCTTTGCCTTGTTCGGGGCTGATTGTTTGTTCGGGGTCGAAGCCGATTGAAGCGAGTAGCCGGTTTATTTCTTCAAAATCTGCTCCGTACCAGGCTGACAAACCATCGCCCAAGCCATGAATTTCACCTAATTTAGGCGCCGCTGCCAGTGGCATCGAGTTTAGATAAGAAAGCGCGATTTGTTTTCTCATTTCCCGGGTGTCGGGTCCCAATAAATAAGCGTGTATTGAAGCGCTGACCATTTGTCGCAACTTGTCTTTTATTGATCGGGTATAGCCGTCCGGTGAATGACGATATTTTTCTAACTGAGTGGCCAGCGTGCTTCCTCCCGGTACGTTGATGTTCGAGCCGAATTGCTTTGCGATAAATTGTAAGCCGGCGAATCCTAGCCGACTCCACTCGACAGCCGGATTGTTCGTAGGGAATCGGTCATTGAGTAACTCTCGGTTTTCAATGAACAACAAGGTGTTGAGAATAAGTGATGGAATAGCATCAAAATGTACATAGCCGTAAGTCGGATAATGAGTGCTGAATAAATCGCGGTCTTTGTAATCAATGATTCGAAGTCCCGCTTGGGTTTTTTCCTGATAAATTGGATTGAGTCCATAGTCGTTTAACTGCAACATCATATCGGAGGAGCGTGCCTGGGCCGATATCTTGAAGCCATTGTTTTCAAGACGGGAGATCATGTCGGGCAACAACGTGTATCCGAGCCGCAGATCGTAAGGGCCGTGAGAAGGAAAGCGAATCGACGAGCTAGCGCCGGGCTCGAGTTTGAAACTCAACCCTTCGGCAATGTCTGAAAGGTAGCGGGCTTGATGATGCGAGGTTTCTATTTCCTCCTTGACTAAGATGACAAACGAATAGCTTAACCACGCTGCGCCGGTCCAAAAAATCAATACTAATAACCGGCGAATTTTTCGTTTAACATTTCGCATCTTCTGTGGTTACCTTGTCAGTCAGATCTTGTTTAATTGAGGGCCTTTAAATATCGGATAGTTTGATTCTTTAATGGGGGTGCAATTGTCGGAAGCGGATCTTAACCCCTGTATTCATCACTCTATTAGTTCTAAATTAATGCAAAGAGGCAATTCTTTACCAAAAGTTCAGTCGCTTAGCTAGAGTCACTAAAATAAAACTGTTATTCCATGGGTATTTTGGAGGAAGAGTATAGCGATAGCTTTG
The DNA here is from genome assembly GCA_007135635.1 of Methylomicrobium sp. Classification (GTDB taxonomy): domain Bacteria; phylum Pseudomonadota; class Gammaproteobacteria; order Methylococcales; family Methylomonadaceae; genus Methylotuvimicrobium. Next base: position 3,096 of record SLIO01000219.1, read on the forward strand.
CAGTAAGTAAAAATTGTTAATGACCAAATAGCGATAATTTCGTAGAATTAGCAAAGTTTTGTCTTTTCTGTAACGGGATGGGTCTTATGCGGCTCCTCCCGTTTTGCACATTTGAGGTAGCAGATTTTGAGTAAACCCGCATTACTGGTATTGGAGGATGGAACGGTTTTTAATGGCGTATCCATTGGTGTGGACGGTTGTTCCGTTGGAGAAGTTGTGTTCAACACTTCATTAACTGGATATCAAGAGATATTGAGTGATCCATCTTACGCGCGTCAAATCGTAACATTAACCTATCCGCATGTCGGCAATGTAGGAACCAATTCTGAGGATGATGAGTCTTCGAGCGTTTATGCCAGTGGCTTGGTTATTCGAAATTCACCGTTGCAGGCTAGTAACTGGCGGTGTGAGAAAACATTGCAGGAATATTTGATCGACCGTAATGTGGTTGCAATTGCCGAAATTGATACGCGTAAACTGACTCGCTTGTTACGCGATAAGGGCGCTCAACGCGGCGCTATTATTGCCGGCGATGACGCCGATATCGATATTGCCAAAAAGGCCATTGCTGATTTTCCCGGTCTTAAAGGCATGGATTTGGCTAAGATCGTGACGGTCGATAAACATTATGAATGGACAGAGGATATTTGGGACCTCGACAAGGGGTATCAACCAGCCACTACTTTGACTAAGCATGTTGTCGCTTTTGATTTTGGAATCAAGCGTAATATTCTGAGGCTACTCGCCAATCGCGGTTGCCGGGTAACTGTTGTTCCAGCGCAGACACCTGCAGAGGAGGTATTGGCAATGAATCCGGATGGCGTATTTTTATCGAATGGCCCCGGCGACCCGGAGCCATGCGATTATGCGATCGAAGCGATAAAAACGATTCTTGATA
>SLIO01000389.1 GCA_007135635.1 Methylomicrobium sp.
GGAACAAACCAAACGGATATAAATCCGTTACTCTGAGGCGAGATAGTGAGTCGACCCCATCGGCCCTTCGAAGTTTACCCCTTCGCGGAAAAAAGCCAACGGATTTGCGGCAATGTCTCTTGCAGCCAAAAACTGCGCATAATAATTCCGCGAAGCGAATCCGAATATCGGACTGTTGTATCGTTCGACGATTTGCTCGAAATCACGGCCGACTTGATTTTGTGCCCGCGACATTCCACCGATACCGTGGTTGTAGGAAGTCACTGCAGTCGGCCAATCGTTGAGCTTATTATAGGCATACTTCAGATATCTAGCCGCACCATGGGCCGAGGCAATCGGATCGAGACGTCGATCGGGTTTGTTTTTGCCCGGCATGAATGTTTCGGCAGCCCCTTTCGTAAACTGCCACATACCGACTGCACCGGCATGGGATTTCGCAGAAGCTTGAAATGATGATTCGACATGAGGCAGAAACGCGAAATCATCCGGTAAATTATATTCGCGGAAAATTCTTCTAAATTCCGCATCATAACGTCCACTGATTTCCAGGCCGCGTTTGAAACGTTCTTTTATACCGCGTTGCGACCTCAGTCTTTGACCGGCTTCGGGCAAAATTTCATGCAAATTGCCGTGATTTTGGATTCTGGCTACGATTTGTTTGTCGAATGCGTCTAGCGGCGCTTTAGCTCGCAATTTCCTGTCTAAATCGATCAAGCGATTTTTCCAAAATGCTTTGCGCTGTTCGACCATCGCTTTTTGTTGGTTAGTCAAACCTTCGCCGACATTCCCGGGTAACACCATGACTTCATAAATAATTCCCATGTAACGATCATCATGAAAAGCGACTTCCGAACGATGCCATACGCCATAGGTTTTGCGCCAAAAATCGACCGCCGGCTCCAAAGATAGCGGCCTAGGAAATACGCCTTGATCCTTTTGCGCGAACTTTGCGGCTATAGCTGGCTTATAGGTCCACTGAGGAGCGATAGCAGTGCTTTTCGGCGCCATAGGCAACGGCGCTTCAGTATGCCGTGAAGGAGAACTGCTGCAAGCTGGCAGCAGTGTCATTGCCACGGATAATAATGAAATGACAAGAGTTTGTCGCTGCATAACCAATCACCAAAAGCTGTTTTTTAAAAGACAAAAGATTCTTCACGAATCATTCAAGGAACCGTAACGAGAGCGTTAAGTTTTATTTAAGGATAGTAGGCGGAAATTTAAATTTCTACTCTTTTAATAGCAATCTTAGGTATTTATTTTTTCGCGAATAGGAATCAAAATATAACAATGCGAGTCCATGCTTCCGTCACGACACTTTATATTTTTATTTCAATTACTTAAGACTCCATACAGAATGTCGCAGCGGTGCCGTAGGAAATCCGTATATCTTTACCGAATCAATAATCATGCCGGCAATAATTGCCGAACTTCGAACCCAAAAATACGCACAAAATAACCTCCCCAAATGGTTCCCTCGCCCTGTGCTTAGCAGGACGGGATTTGTAATGGCCTAAGCAAACCGAAACATTGGGAGCGGGTTGAATAATCCGCCCCGCGCGTAGGATCTAATGCGCCTCAAAAGCTTGCCATCCATGCCACTGGATTCCGCCAGTCCATGGCGGAATGACGAGTTCCCTTAACTTAATGGCAGTGAAGTTACCATGGTACGTAAAGCATATCCTACGAGACTAACGCTCGATCATTACTGTTTGCACGATATTTATACTTGAATAACGGCGAACGCAGAGCATGGGAGCGCTGAAAAATCGGGATATTATTTCGGCTATATCCTAAGCGGGACCGATGCAGAACGGGACTTGTAACCCCATACTGAAAGTTTCGACCGGCGCCTAAGCAAACCGAAACATTGGGAGCGGGTTGAATCACTCACCCCGAACAAAGTATTAGGTATAATTACCGGCTTTCTCATTTTTTACGCCCGGACCTCAGCATCTATGTCTTCGATTGTGCAATTCTGCCGCCGCCTTGCGGATAAAATAGACCTACTTAACGAATGGATCGGTACGACCGTATCCTGGCTAACGCTGATCATGGTCGTGGTGACATTTACGATCGTCGTGCTTCGCTATATTTTCAATATCAATTCGATTGCAATGCAAGAATCGGTTTCCTATATGCATGCGTTGGTGTTCATGTTAGGCGCGGCCTACACCTTGAAAGCCGACGCCCATGTCCGTGTCGATATTTTTTACCAACGCTGCGGTAAAACCGCCAAAGCCTGGATCGACTGTTGCGGCGTATTGTTTTTATTGTTGCCGGTTGCCGTATTTATTCTTTACAGTAGTTGGCACTATGTCGCCGAATCCTGGAGTATCTACGAGAGCTCCAGCAACTCTGGCGGACTTCCCGGCGTATTTCTGATCAAAACCACCATTCCGTTGACCGCATGCCTATTGATTCTACAGGGGTTTGCGATGCTTGTTTCTAACTCAATGATTGCCTTGGGCTTGCATACTGCCGAGGAAACTCGTCAAATAGAGGCTCGATAAATGGAAAACATGATGCCGTTATGGATGTTTGCCTCGGTTTTTGTCGTACTGTTGAGCGGATTTCCGGTCGCTTTTGCATTGAGCGGCACCGCGCTGGCATTCGCGGGACTGGGCTTGTTGTTAAACAATTTCGACATGGCGTTTTTAAACGCGTTGCCGAACCGTTTGTACGGCATCATAGGCAATGAAACACTGATCGCGGTACCGCTTTTCGTGTTCATGGGCGTAATGCTCGAACGCTCCCGCATCGCCGAAAATTTGTTGGAAGCCATGACCGATTTGTTCGGTACGACGCGAGGTGGACTCGGCATCGCGGTGACTTTAGTCGGCATGTTGATGGCGGCCAGTACCGGCATCGTCGGCGCGACTGTGGTCACGATGGGTCTGTTATCACTGCCGACCATGCTACGCAAGAACTACGATCCGGCCGTTGCTTGCGGCACGATTTGCGCGTCCGGAACGCTGGGTCAAATTATTCCACCTTCGATCGTATTGGTCTTACTCGGCGATATTATTTCGACGGCTTATCAACAGGCCCAACTCGACATGGGCATATTCGCGCCGGAATCTGTCTCGGTTGGCGATTTATTCGCGGGTGCGCTACTGCCCGGACTCGGCCTAGTCCTAATGTATTTAGTCTATATTGCCTTGCTGGCCTGGCTTCGCCCGAACTTGATGCCGGCTGCAGAACAAAACGCCCGTCTTAGGCCGGGTTTTTACCGAAGCCTGTTGTTTAGCTTGGCGCCGCCACTATTGTTAATAGTCTCGGTACTCGGTTCGATCATAGGCGGTCTGGCAACGCCGACCGAAGCGGCCTCGGTCGGCGCTTTTGGGGCCATCGCTCTGGCTTTCGGAAAAAGCGAATTGAGTTTAGCCAAACTGAAGGAAGTCATGCAAAGCACTACGCAAACCACGAGCATGGTGTTTCTGATTTTGATCGGTGCGGCCTTGTTTTCTTTGGTTTTTCGGGGGTTTGAAGGCGATGAACTGATCGTGAACCTACTCTCCGACTTACCGGGCGGTCAATTCGGAGCCATATTCAGCGTGATGCTAGTGATGTTTTTTCTTGGCTTCGTGTTGGACTTTATCGAAATCACCTTCGTCGTGGTGCCGATCGTCGGCCCGATACTGTTGGCGATGGGTATCGACCCGGTCTGGCTTGGCATCATGATCGCGCTAAACCTGCAAACGTCGTTCTTGACGCCGCCGTTCGGTTTCGCGTTATTTTATCTGCGCGGCGTGGCTCCGGTCGAGGTTTCGACCGGCCAAATCTATAAAGGTGTGATGCCTTTTATCGCAATTCAGCTTATCATGTTGGCCGTTTTGGCTTATTGGCCTCAGTTGGCTACCTGGCTTCCTACTCAGATTTACACCGATGCCTTATGAATCATTCCAAACTTTTAATCGCCCCCTTCATCGCATTATTAATCACTGCCTGCGGCCAAACCGGACCACTTTACTTGCCGGACGGTCCGGCTCCGA
>SLIO01000394.1 GCA_007135635.1 Methylomicrobium sp.
ATCTTGAAAATAAAAGTGCTAATATTGAACTAGGTCCTCGCTCGACCGACTCAGTCAATGCATTTAGCCGAATCATCGACGATCATTTGGTCACTGTAATGGGCGAAGTACCCGAAGAAACTGTCAGGTATATCGCGGAAGGCGTTGAGCTTCGCACTGATACCCAATAAACTTGCTATTGCTCAACGCATCGATACAATACACCTGCGAGCATTGAAATAATTTCATTACACAACTCAATTCATTCACCGATTAACTTGTTTCCCGGCGTCCATATCGTTCGGCCAATCAATCGGGTACGTTGTGCTTTCTTTTACGAAAGCGAACGGTAAAATCACCCTGTCTCTCTAAAAAACCGCCATCTAATGACCTTTAATTCCCGACGATCCATCATGAGTTTACCCGGAGGCTATCGCTCTATGAAAATTTATGGACCCTTATTATTAAGTTTGTTGTTCATTCAAAACGCTGCAGCACAACTGCCCGACTTTACCGGGATGGTCCGGGATAACGGCAAAGCTGTGGTCAATATCAGCACATCCCAAAAAGCGCCGGAGAATGAAGCAACGGGCTTTCCCGGAGAGCCTCAACTACCGGAAGGCATCCCCCCGGAATTGGAAGAGTTATTCAAACATTTCTTCCAGGGACCGGGAGGCGGCATGATTCCCAGGGAAACCAATTCGTTAGGATCAGGATTTATCATTTCCGGCGACGGCTATGTGTTGACCAACCATCATGTCGTAAAGGACGCTGATGAAATCATAGTTAAACTCACCGATAGACGCGAATTAGTCGCTAAACTGATCGGATCGGACTCACGAACCGATGTCGCGCTGTTAAAAATCGATGCTGAAGATTTACCTTCGGTAGCCATCGGCTCACCCGAAAAATTACAGGTCGGCGAATGGGTACTTGCGATCGGTTCGCCATTTGGATTCGAACAATCGGTCACGGCCGGCATCGTCAGTGCGAAAGGACGTAGCCTGCCCGGTGGAAATTATATTCCGTTTATTCAAACCGATGTCGCTATTAACCCGGGTAATTCGGGCGGCCCATTATTCAACATGGAAGGCAAAGTGGTCGGCATCAACTCCCAAATCTACAGCCGAACCGGCGGTTTCATGGGACTTTCGTTCGCGATCCCAATGGATGTCGTCATGAACGTCGTCGACCAGCTCAAAGCCAAAGGCAGCGTATCGCGTGGCTGGCTGGGCGTGCAAATTCAGGATGTAACCCGAGAATTAGCCGAATCGTTCGGCATGAAACGTCCTGCCGGCGCCTTGATCGCCAAGATTATCGCCCAAAGCCCGGCCGAAGCTGCCGAACTTCAAATAGGCGATATCATTGTCGAATTCAATGGTCAGAAAATTGAAACATCCGGCGACCTGCCTCCACTGGTAGGCATGAGCCCGATCAATGAAAAATCCAAATTGACCGTGATTCGCCAAGGCGATAAAAAAGTGATTAGCGTTAAAATCGGACTACTCCCGGAGGAGGACGTTCAACAAGCCGCCACGAAAACCGCACCGAAACCGGACAATCGTCTCGGCATCAACGTCAGCAATCTGAATGAAGAACAACGCGAACAAACGCAAGTCATGAAAAATGGCGTGTTGGTTCAAAATGTCGGCAAGGGACCGGCTGCACAAGTCGGTATCCAACGTGGCGACGTCATTTTAAGGATCGCTAATAATGTCATTCGCGATGTAGCTGATTTTGATAGAATAGTCAAAAATCTTCCGGCCGGCCAATCGATTGCTGTTTTAATACAGCGGCGTGGCAGCCCGGTCTTTTTGGCCATTAAACTAGATAAATAAACGTGGATTTAAAAAACATAAGAAATTTTTCCATCATCGCTCATATCGACCATGGCAAATCGACACTGGCTGACCGCTTCATTCAACTATGCGGTGGCTTGAGTGATCGGGAAATGGGAGCCCAGGTACTCGATTCGATGGATATCGAGAGGGAGCGCGGCATTACGATCAAAGCGCAAAGCGTCACGCTGAACTACCAAGCCAAGGACGGCATTACCTACCAACTGAACTTCATCGACACTCCGGGACATGTCGACTTTTCTTATGAGGTTTCACGGTCCCTAGCTGCCTGCGAAGGCGCATTATTAGTCGTCGACGCCGCTCAAGGCGTCGAAGCGCAGAGTGTCGCGAATTGCTATACCGCAATCGAGCAAGGTCTAGAAGTCGTCCCTGTGCTGAATAAAATCGATCTGCCGTCCGCCGAACCCGAACGCGTGATGGCTGAAATCGAAGACGTCATCGGCATTCCTGCCGACAATGCCCTCAAAATCAGCGCTAAAACCGGACTCGGCGTCAAGGACGTCTTAGAACAATTGGTTCAACTGGTTCCGCCACCTTCCGGCGACGAAAACGGACCGTTGCAAGCACTGATCATTGATTCCTGGTTCGACAGTTATCTGGGTGTCGTATCGCTAATTCGAATCGTCAATGGCAGTATTCGGCGTAAACAAAAGATCATGATCATGTCGACCGGAAAGTCGTTTCTTGTCGACAAGGTCGGCGTATTTACTCCGAAGCGATTGGAAAAAGATAGTCTGAACACCGGCGAAGTCGGCTACATGGTCGCCTCGATCAAAGATATTTTCGGCGCACCGGTCGGCGATACGATTACGTCGACCGACAACCCGGCAGATCAGCAATTAGCCGGATTCCAAAAAGTCCAGCCTCGTGTCTTTGCCGGCTTATACCCGGTTTCATCGGACGACTATGAAGACCTGCGTGAAGCGCTGAACAAATTACAATTAAACGACGCTTCGCTGCAATTCGAACCTGAAACGTCGCAAGCACTGGGCTTCGGTTTCCGCTGCGGCTTTCTCGGCATGCTGCACATGGAAATCATTCAGGAACGTCTCGAGCGCGAATACGATATCGACCTGATCACCACGGCACCAACCGTAATCTACGAGGTAACCACCCACAACGGCGAAGTCTTAATGGTAGACAACCCGGCCAAATTGCCCGATATCGGCACGATCGCATCGATCAAGGAACCGATTATCCGCGCCAATATTTTAGTTCCTCAAGATTATTTGGGTAACGTTATCAATCTATGTATCGAAAAACGCGGCATTCAAAAAGACATGCAATACGCCGGACGACAAGTCTCATTGAATTATGAATTACCATTGAGCGAAGTCGTGCTGGATTTTTTCGATCGTTTGAAGTCGGCCAGTCGCGGCTTTGCTTCATTCGATTACGAATTCCTGCGTTTCCAAGAAGCTTCGCTGATTAAACTGGATATCTTGATAAACGGCGAAAAAGTCGACGCTCTGTCGATTATCGTTCACCGAGATATCAGCCAAAACCGCGGCCGCGATTTGGTCGAAAAAATGAAGGAACTGATTCCTCGCCAGATGTATGAAGTCGCGATTCAAGCCGCGATCGGTTCAAAAATCATTGCCCGGTCGACCGTCAAAGCGATGCGCAAAAACGTAACGGCTAAATGTTACGGGGGAGACATCACTCGTAAGAAAAAACTGCTGGAAAAACAAAAGGCCGGTAAAAAACGCATGAAACAAGTCGGCAAGATAGAAATTCCGCAAGACGCTTTTCTCGCCGTGCTTCAGGTCAACAAAGACTAACTTGTATTCTCATACTCCGACGACCCTTATAATCCAATCAATTCTTCACTTTATGCATCTTTGACCATGAATTTCGATTTTTCATTTTTTTTAGTGATCGCCACCGTGTTGACCGGAGTGATTTGGGGCAGCTATTTATTCTACCTTAAGTTTGCGAGCATCGACCCGCCTCCGGAAAATGAGCCGATTTTGGTCGAATATGCTCGTTCGTTTTTTCCGATCGTACTGATCGTCTTGTTGCTCAGATCGTTTTTGGTTGAGCCGTTTAGAATCCCTTCAGGGTCGATGATGCCGACCTTGCTGATCGGTGATTTTATTTTGGTGAACAAATTTATCTATGGTATACGGCTACCGGTCACCCA
>SLIO01000374.1 GCA_007135635.1 Methylomicrobium sp.
CATCGAAAAACCTTCAGGATTGCCGATACCCCAGCCGATTAAACAACTGCTTCCGCTAATCCTCGGAGGCTTCGCGCTTTACAGTGTCGGCTCGGTCGCTCCGGAATCGTTCATGTCTCACTTCACCGTGTTCGTACTCGCGTGCTTCATTGGCTACCAAGTAATCTGGAATGTCAAGCCGTCATTGCATACACCGTTGATGAGCGTCACCAATGCGATTAGCGGCATCATCGTAATCGGCGCGCTGATTCAAGTCTCGGCCACGGGCTTTTTGATCACGCTGCTGGCGGGACTGGCCGTTCTGATCGCATCGATCAATATCGTCGGCGGCTTTGTTGTAACGCGCCGAATGTTAGAAATGTTCAGAAAATAGGAAGGTCCCATGTCTCAAAGTTTAGTTTCAATGTCCTACATCGCGGCGGCCGTTCTGTTCATTTTAAGCCTGAGCGGGCTCAGCAATCAGGAAACCTCTCGCCGAGGCAATTATTACGGCATGGCGGGTATGGCCATCGCAATATTCGCGACCGTGCTAAGCGATTCGGTCACGGCTTATGTCACGCTGATCATTGCCTTGCTGATCGGCGGCTCTATCGGTGTTAAGGTCGCGCTAAAAGTCGAAATGACGCAAATGCCGGAATTGGTTGCAATCATGCACAGCCTAGTCGGTCTGGCGGCAGTATTGGTCGGTTACGCGAATTTCATCGAAGAAGGCACTTCACTTTCCGGCATCGAAAAATCGATACATGAAATCGAGATTTATGTCGGCGTGCTCATCGGCGCGATTACGTTTTCCGGTTCGGTGATCGCATTCGGTAAACTCAGCGGACGCATCGACGGCAAACCGATGTTGCTGCCTGCCCGGCATTGGCTTAATCTCGGCCTGCTAATCTTGGCGATTTTGTTCGGCAAATGGTTTCTCGCGCAAGCCGAAACCGGCGGCGGTATGTTGCCGTTGCTATTAATGACGGTTATCGCGCTGGCCTTCGGCGTGCACATGGTCATGGCGATCGGCGGTGCGGATATGCCGGTCGTCGTTTCGATGCTGAATAGTTATTCCGGATGGGCCGCGGCCGCAACCGGCTTCATGCTCAGTAACGATTTATTGATCGTTACCGGTGCTTTGGTCGGTAGCAGCGGTGCGATCTTGAGTTACATCATGTGCCGCGCGATGAACCGGCATTTTCTTAGCGTAATTGCCGGCGGTTTCGGAACCGGTAGCAGCGGCGCGGCGGCTGAAGTCGTCGGCGATGTCAATCCGATTACACCGGAGGAAACTGCGCAATTGCTGATGTCGGCCGGACACATCGTGATCATTCCAGGCTATGGCATGGCCGTCGCCCAGGCGCAGCATACCGTGTTTGAAATCACCAAGCTGCTCCGCCACAAGGGTAAGAATGTTCGCTTCGGTATACATCCTGTCGCAGGACGCATGCCAGGTCACATGAACGTACTATTGGCCGAAGCCAAGGTTCCTTACGACATTGTCTTTGAAATGGAAGAAATCAATGAAGACTTCCCGCATGTCGATGTCTCGCTCGTGATCGGCGCGAACGATATAGTCAATCCGTCGGCGCTGGACGACCCGAACAGTCCGATCGCCGGCATGCCGGTTCTTGAAGTCTGGAAGGGGCAAACGACGATCGCGATGAAACGCAGCATGGCTTCGGGCTACGCCGGAGTCGGCAATCCATTATTCGTGATGGAAAACACCCGCATGCTGTTCGGTGACGCGAATGATACGCTGCAGGCGGTTTTGAAAGCGTTAAGTACTTAAAAATTAAGTTGAAAGCACAAAGCCGGACGGAGCTTTCCTCCGTCCGCTTTGACCGAATTCGGCATGATTTGCCGCACCCATTGTTGAGGAGATGCATGATGTCAAATAAATATGTTTTATCACTCCGGTTTTTTTTCCTACTTGTGTCGATAGTGTTCGTTATCGCATCGAAGAGCGCATCTGCCAATCTTTTGCCTTCTACCGATTCGTTGAGCTTACTCGAAAACGCTTGCTCTGCCGGGACCGGCCAGCGCCAAGAACTCAGGGATTTGACAAAACAAATTGCCGCTTCCGAGAATTTAGAGATAGCCAGGGCACTCGCACTTGCCCCAACCGATGAAGCTATTGATGCACTTAAAAATGCGCGCACGATCATGCCGTTCAGCGATGATTTGCAAATCGCCGAAAGCCGGCTGAGCGATGCCCGCAACCGCATCTTATTGGCCTCCTCGCGAGAACAAGTTGCCGACGAATTCTCCGGCATAATGCTCGCGTCACTCGACGACGACCGAGTTGCGGGTGTCGACCTCGGCAAAGTCAACTGCCATTATTCGACCGGCGAAGTCATCGCGATTGTGATCGGCTTGATTTTAGGAATAATCCCCGGATTGATCTTACTCATCGTGCTTTGTTGACACCGCTGTTTCGGTAGCAACGAAGTTGAATTGAGCGATCGATCAAAATCCTCATTAGCAGCTACTAAAAACTATCCTTCAAACCATAAAAGAGGATGAGTAAAGCTTCACCCCAATCTGAGCGAGAGATGCCTAATTTTCAGAGGATGCGGTTGTGTTTGGCGAGACTGTCAGACCTATACTTCGCGCCTTTGACGAAGCCAAACGATCGTTTATTACAAGAGGTAATAAGGAACCTAATAACCCATTCTAAACATAAGGCCATCAAGCTTGTTGCTTATTTCGAAATGCCGGTGTTAAAGTACCAATAAAGATTTTTTGCATCTAGTCGCATGGCGGCTTGGAAAAGATTAGTCAAACCTATTTACTTTTCGGTCACACCACTTTCTAACGGTTACGTTTATGATCCATCATGCTCTAGCCCTACATTTTCACCAACCAGCCGGTAACCTTGAGTTTCTTTGGGAACATGAACCCTGGGAAGCGGAAAAAATTCTTTTTGCACTCGACCGGATTCCAAGAACGCTTTGGCCGTATCAAGGCTTGGGTAAAGTTCACATCTCTTTATCAGGGACTTTACTCGAAACGCTGTCGAGCTCGTCTTTTCAACAGCTTGTTTACGGAAAAGTCGACTGTGGTTCGTTGTTATGGTACCTGCAAAACGAAGCGATCATCCGAGTACTAGGCTCCGCTTACTACCACCCTGTGCTGCCGCTGATTCCGGAAGCCGATCGAGAACCTCAATTAGAACGATGGCTAGGAATCGGAAAACACCTCTTCAACCGCGAGAAATTCCCGGGCTTTTGGCCTCCGGAAATGGGTTTCTCAATGGAATTGATTCCACTACTCAAACAATTCGGCTACCGATATGTGTTTGTTGACAGCGAACATGTGGAAGCATTAACACCGATGAGCTGGGAAGAATTGCATTATCGGCCTCACATAGCGCGTAACGGCAACGATAGCATCATAGTAATCGTCAGGGACAGAGATCTATCGAATGCTCAAGAGTCGGGAATGGATTACGCTTGGTTCAGCCGCGAGGTTCATGATAGAACGCGCTGGTGCGATTTTGATCCGATAGTGACCACCTGCTCCGATGGGGATAATGGCGGCTGGTTCCGCGATACCTCGCCTCATAACAACTTCTGGGGCGTGTTCTACCAAGAATTCATGGCTCAAGCCCAAAGCGGTGCCGATGATATTCGTCCCGTGTTTGTGGAGGATTATTTGGCCGAGCACGGCACCTATGGCGAGGTCTACATTCGTCCGGGCGCTTGGAATACCGGTTGGCATCACGGCCGAGATTTTCAACAATGGACCGGCTCGCAAGCTCAAAAAGATGCCTTGGCTCGTATCCATGCAATCAGCAAAATAGTTCACGAAGCCCACTGGCAAGCCTGCAAACAACAGGTTACCAACCACTACCTAGAGGAATTACTGGAATCCACTCTGTGGCACTTGCTTCGTTCGGAAACCAGTTGCAATTTCTATTGGGGGGAAGATTGGGTTCCTCGTTGCCATGAAGACCTTAATGAATGTATAACAGTTTTAGAAGCCATTCATGAGCA
>SLIO01000164.1 GCA_007135635.1 Methylomicrobium sp.
GAGTAAGGTCAGCAACAAGAGCTCTTGCCAGATTGTCGCGAGACCCGCGATGAAAGGGCCTTGTTTTTCGAGTTTCGGTGTGCGCATGAACGGTTTGCCGGAGGTAAACAAGCCCTGAAGCGTGCCTTTAGCGACGGTGTGCGTCAAAGATAAGCCGGTCAGTGCGGCTCCGAGCGATTGCAGAGTCGAGCAGTTAACACGGGCCTTGTACAACCATAACGTACGGAAAATTTTAAAACAGAACAAGCCGATAGTTGGCAACAGCAATGCGTTGACCGGTAATTCGCTGCGCAGCGGGTCGGCGACCAGCAATGTCGTCATGATCAAGCTGGCAATCGTCAAAAGTAGCGCCAACGCATCGGAAAACCAAGGCAGCCAACCGGCGATGAAATAATAGCGTTGCGCGGTGGTCAATGTGGATTGTTTTCCCGGCATAAATTGCCGCCAATGACGTTTGATGATTTGCATCGCTCCGTATACCCAGCGGAATCGTTGCGTCATATAACCCGAAAAGGTATCCGGCATGAGTCCACGGCCGAACGAATCCTTGCAATAGACCGAATCGTAACCGGCTTCGTACAAGCGCAAGCCCAGCTCACTGTCCTCGCAAATGCACCATTCTCCCCAGCGGCCCACTTGGAGCAACGCGGACTTGCGGATCATCGTCATGGTGCCGTGCTGTATGATTGCGTTGTATTCGTTACGTTGCACCATGCCGATATTGAAAAAGCCGGCATATTCCCAATAACACATCGATTTGAAAGTGTTGAGACCGCGATCGCGATAATCTTGGGGCGACTGCACGAAACCGACTTTTTCGTCCTCGAAATAAGGCACCATCGATTTCAGCCAATCGGGCGAGATGATGTAATCGCTATCGATCACGGCAATAATCTCGGCATCGGGTGCGGTCTGCACCAGTCCGAAATTGATCGCGCCGGCCTTGAAACCGGGCCAGTTTTCCAGATGGAAAAATTTGAATACGTCGCCAAGCCGTTCGCAATCTTTTTGTACCGGCTCCCAAACGGCCGGGTCTTTGGTGTTGTTGTCGAGCACCAATACCTCAAGATTCGGATAATCGACGCGTGCCAATGCCTCGAGCGTTTCGCGTACCATTTCCGGCGGTTCGTTGTGAATCGGCAGATGTACCGACACTTTGGGAAATGTGAAGCCGGCCGTTGGTTGTAGTGGTTTAAACGTGCGCTTGCCTTTGCGGTGCCACAGGACTTCGGCGATTTCCATGCTTTCGGTCAACAGAATAACGACAGCCATTGCCTGCATTAGCAACAGCAGAGTCCAGAATACCAATGAGACCCCGGTTTGATATTGCTGGGCCGCTACCGCCGCGGACCATAGAATGACCGATGCGGCCAAATTTGCGACGATCCCGAAGAAAATCTTGCCGGGCAACTTCAATCTTCGGTGGCGGCTGAATAGAAACAAAGCCATCAAAAAGATGCTTAAAACAGCGGCGCCGGTCGCCCAGAGTTGCCAGTCCGGCATCGGCGTGACATCGCCTTTCATTGGAAACTTTAATTCTCGATCGGCGTTGAATATTCCCCAATAAGCCCCGGCCGAGCCTTCGAGCTCCACTTTCCAGGGTTGGTCGAAGGCTTCGATGACGTAGTAGGTGATTTTTTGCTCGGTCGCGCGGTTGAGAAATTGTCTTAAGAATTGTGCTTGATTCGCCAGCGATGCGGTGGCGTTTTTAAATGGTTGTCCGTCGGAAGGCCAGCCGACTTCGGTTATGATAACGGGTTTATCCGGAAACGCTTCGCGCATCGCATTGAAGCGGTAGAATACGTAATCGACAGCGGCTTCGATGGACAGTCCTTCCCAATACGGCAATATATGCAGAGCGATGAAGTCGACTTCCTTGGCCAGTTCGGGATGCGCCAACCACATGTCCCACGTTTCCGAGGTGCTGACCGGGCGCCAAGTGCGGGCTTTTACTTCGCGGATATAGGCGATCAACTGATCGAGTGCGATATCTTTACGTAACAATACCTCATTGCCGACCAACAAGCGTACGATCGCCGGCGAATTTTGATTGCTGAGCTCGATCAAGCTTTCAATTTCGCGCCGGTTTTTGTCGAGATCGGCGTCGATCCATGCGCCCATCGTAACGTTCAGATCGTATTTATCCGCCAGTTCGGGAACGAATTCCAACCCTTCCAGAGCGCTATATGTCCTTACCGCATATACTTTGCCGGCAAGCAGCTTTAGGTCGTCCTCGATTTGATCTTGGGTAGGAGGACTGCTGTTCCCGGGGTCGAAATCCCTCCGCATCGGACTGTAAGTTACCCCTTTCATGACTTTATCCCAAGATTGCATCTTGAGTGGATAATTCAGATAGTTCCAGATGCTTAAATTGACCCAAACCAATAAAGGTAAAATCAATAAAGTGAGGATTTTAGTTTTCATTCAGTGATAAGCTCCGGGACAAGCAAGAAATGGAAAGTATTGGATGGACACATTGGAATAAAAAAAGGGCCCGGTCAAAGTCGACCAAACCCTTTTGTTTATTGGAGCCAATGGCGGGATTCGAACCCGCGACCTACTGATTACGAATCAGTTGCTCTACCAACTGAGCTACATCGGCAATTCTGCGGCGGATTTTAATCAATTTCATGATCTTCTGACAAGAAACTGAATTTATTTAAAAAATATCCGAATAGATCGACTAAGCATTTGCTTGGAATGCAAACAGATCTTTGTAACTACCGATGTCGTTCGGGTATTTTTCTTCGATGAAGTTTTGCGATTCGGTCAGCATGCCGCCACTACCACAAGCCGAGTCCTAGACGGTCATCGTCAGTAGTAGCCGGTCTTTCACTGGGTCGAATACCAGGTGTGTCATCAGCTCAATTACTTCCCGGGGCGTAAAGTGTTCCCCCGCTTCTTCGTTGTTTTCTTCGTTGAATTTGCGGATCAGCTCTTCAAACACATAACCTATGCCTAGGTTCGTCAATGCCGGCTTTTTGTTGCCATTTGGGTCTTCAACGGTTTCGTGCGTTAGGTTGATATAAGGCGAGACAAATTTTTCGACGACATCCAGCAACACTTGCTTTGAAGCCATGTGGCGAATCTGAGACTTCAAGTTAAAGGATTCAATGCTTTCTTTGACGTTGTCGCTGAAACCGAGCAGGTATTCTTCAAAGTTTGCCAGCGAGATTTGCTGGTTATTGGTTGCGGTATTGAAGAGTGACTTTAGCGTCCACTTGGACGTGTTATAAAACACATAGCCACTGGCGGCTTTTAACGGTTCGTCGTCCAACTCCGTGGCTTGCATTTCCTCTTTTTGAAACGCCACTTCTTCCAGCACCGCTTCTTTGGTGAGCTCAAGCAGAGTATCGAGACGACGCAATACCACCATAGGCAGAATGACATCACGGTATTTGCCGCGAACGTACACATCGCGCAGGCAGTCGTCGGCGATATTCCAGATAAACGAGATCAGCTTATTGTGTAAACTGTGGTCCATTTTTTATCCTATTTGAGATCCCGGTTTCATCGGGCACTGAGTCATTTCAAATGTTGTTCAATTTGTTTTAAGGCTTCTGATCTGTGTCATTCAAACCATTAACCCGAGCGCCCCTGCGCCGAAATTTGACTCGCAAAAGTTATAACGACGAGCACGGAGCGTGAAAGTCATTCGGGGATGTTGTTTTTTTACCGTATCTTCAAGCGTCCTCCCGGAGCTTGATAATCAGCGGACAAAAAAACCCAGCAGCACGCCGAGCACGACGACGCCGGCTAGAATTCTGAGCGATGTGCTCTCTGCCCTATCTAGACAGCCGAAAGCCAGCGCGCTGGTCGACATCGAGGCGGCCATGGCTTGATAGATCAGCTTGATATCGCAGCCACTCCCTTCTTACTGAATAATCGTTCAATTTTGTTAGGTGTGGGAGATGCCTATTGAGGAAAGCCGTGAACCCAGCACCTAAATTAGCCATGATTTTGAATTATTGCCATGACC
>SLIO01000364.1 GCA_007135635.1 Methylomicrobium sp.
CGAGCCGGACGCAGGGCTTGGCAATGGTGGTTTGGGGAGGTTGGCGGCCTGTTTTATCGATAGTTGCGCAACATTACAACTTCCGGTCATCGGTTATGGGTTGCGCTATGAATACGGCATGTTTAGTCAAAGCGTGCAAAACGGCGAGCAAGTTGAGAGGCCTGATCATTGGTTGCGAAACGGCAATGTCTGGGAAATTGAAAGACCGGAATACACGCATCGAATCAAATTCGGCGGGCGAACCGAATCGCATATCGATGAAAAAGGCAATCAAAGAATTTGTTGGGTCGATACGCAAGATATTCTTGCGGTTCCTTACGATACGCCTATTCCCGGATATAACAACGGGACAGTCAATACACTGAGGTTATGGAAGTCGACCGCGACTGCGGAATTCAACCTTCAAGAATTCAATGCGGGCGATTATGCCGAGTCGGTGGCCGCGAAAAATACCGCGGAAAATATCACGATGGTGCTTTATCCGAACGATGCCAATGAAAACGGCAAAGCATTGCGCTTGAAGCAGCAGTATTTATTGGCGTCGGCCAGTTTGCAGGACGTTATTGCTAACTGGGTTGGGCGGCATGGTAATAATTTTACCGAGTTTGCCGAGAAAAACTGTTTTCAATTGAATGACACGCATCCTAGCATCGCGGTGGCCGAATTGATGCGCTTATTGATCGATATTCATGGTTTGTCTTGGAATGAAGCCTGGAGCATTACGACTAAAACCATGGCGTATACTAACCATACCTTGCTGCCGGAAGCCTTGGAGCGCTGGTCGGTAAATTTGTTCGAGCGACTTTTGCCTAGATTGTTGGAAATTATTTACGATATCAATGCGAAGTTCATGGCGGAAGTTTCGGTGCATTGGCCGGGCGATCTCGATAGAATGCGGCGCATGTCGATCATTGAAGAAGGGTCGGAAAAACAGGTGCGCATGGCTTATTTGGCCATCGTCGGCAGTTATTCGATTAACGGTGTCGCCGAATTGCACTCGAAGTTGTTACAAGAAGGTCTATTCAAGGATTTTTATGAATTATGGCCATCAAAGTTTAATAATAAGACTAATGGTGTGACTCCACGCCGTTGGTTGGCGGGTTGTAATCCGGCTCTGGCGGAACTGATTACCGCAACCATTGGCGACACGTGGATAACCGATTTGTCGGAATTACAAAAACTAAAGCCTTATGCCGAGGATGCCGCGTTTCGTGAAAAGTGGCTGGCTATTCAACGCCAAAACAAGCAACGCTTAATCGACTATAAAAAGAGCGAGCTCGGTCTCGAGTTAACCGTCGATGCCTTGTTCGATGTGCAGGTTAAGCGGATCCATGAGTATAAGCGACAACTGCTCAATGTTTTACATGTCATACATCTGTACGACAGGATCAAGCGTGGCGATACGCAAGATTGGGTCAACCGCTGCGTGTTGATTGGAGGTAAAGCGGCACCCGGTTATGTGATGGCTAAAAAAATCATTAAATTCATCAATAATGTTTCCGATGTGATTAATTTCGATCCGGATGTCGGCAATAAATTGAAGTTAGTGTTTTTGCCAAACTATCGGGTTTCCGCGATGGAGATTATTTGTACCGGAGCTGATCTGTCCGAACAAATTTCGACGGCCGGTAAGGAAGCTTCGGGAACAGGCAATATGAAGTTCATGATGAACGGAGCTATTACTATCGGCACCTTGGATGGTGCCAATATTGAAATTCTCGAAGAAGTCGGAGGAGATAATTTCTTTTTATTCGGCTTAACCGAGGATCAAGTCGAGGCGATGAAAGGGCATTACGACCCTAATGTTATCAT
Organism: Methylomicrobium sp.; assembly: GCA_007135635.1. Taxonomy (GTDB): domain Bacteria; phylum Pseudomonadota; class Gammaproteobacteria; order Methylococcales; family Methylomonadaceae; genus Methylotuvimicrobium. Next base: position 1,813 of record SLIO01000364.1, read on the forward strand.
TGAACAAGATAATGACCTAAAAAGGGTCGTGAACCTCATCGAGTGCGGGCATTTCAATTTGATGGAGCCTAATATATTCGACGATCTCGTTCATTCGATTAAGGATCCTTATGATCCGTGGATGACCGTTGCCGATTTTCGCAGTTATGTTGATGCGCAAAATCGTGCCGAAAAAGCCTTCCTTGATACCGAGCGATGGACTAAAATGAGTATTCTGAATTGTGCCTCGAGTGGAAAGTTTTCGACCGATCGAACCATAGGCGATTATAACCGGGATATTTGGAAACTGGCTCCTGTTCGGGTAGATAAGTTTTGACGCCGTTCCGGCTAATTTTTGCTACTCGGCAACTGCTGAGTTACATGGATGTAATGAATGCAGCAAATGTAGGAGCATTTTCTGCCCTGCGTCGCCTAAAGCGCCTCCTGTTGGTGCCCTACTAAACACGCCTCCATGGCATTCAAAATCGACATTCACGCCATCATGGGGCTCTCGACTTTGACAGTCCCTCACCTTAGCGTTAGGTGAGGGACAAAGCCTAATGAACTTTTATTTACGGCGTTCTCGTTCACCCCTAAGCCGAAATTTGACTAGCAAAGGGTATGCATTGCGAGGCATTAGAATGAGGCACTTTTTCGGTCAGATTCGAACAGTTAGAGATAGAGTGGTTTATCAAGCGACTGCGCTTTTTATTGGAAGGAATTGCCGATAATGTTTGATATCGTGCTCTATGAGCCTGAAATACCGGCGAACTCCGGTAATATCATTAGGTTGTGCGCCAATACCGGTGCGAGCTTGCATTTAATCGAACCGTTGGGCTTTGATATGGATGACAAAAAACTGCGCCGGGCCGGTTTGGATTATCATGAATGGGCGAGTGTTTGTGTTTACGCCACGTTGGCCGATTTTGTCGATCAACGCAAACCGCCAAGGTTGTTTGCATTATCAACCAAGGGGCAAAAAGTCTATAGCGAGGTCGGCTTTAAACCGAGTGATGCGTTTTTGTTCGGACCGGAATCGCGTGGTCTGCCCGTTTCGGTTTTGGCGTCGACGGATCGGGACAAATTATTGTATTTACCGATGCAGCCGGATAGCCGCAGTTTAAATTTATCCAATACCGTTTCGATTGTATTGTATGAAGCCTGGCGGCAACAGTCGTTTATTGGTGCGTTAATCAAATAAGCTGGTCTGGCATGTGCTCTGCGCCGGCACAATAAAAATGATAGTGGCGATTATAGAGCCGGTAGTTAATAAAGCTACATATATTGCACTTCAGCTCAGGCTAGCATCTAATTAACTAAGGGCTCTATACTTTGAAAGAGCGCAATCCAGAGCAGTCGCGTTGCTTGCAGTCGCTGATCGAAGAACGGGTTCCGGGATTCCCCGGACGGATTTAAGTTTTAGACCCAATTAGCGGAAAGTGGGCAATTTATTCTTGTAAACTTGGATGATGGAATTGACAATCTTTTCACCATTCACCATTCACCATTCACCATTCACCATTCACCATTCACCATTCAAAAAACATAGACCGTAGGTACTGCATTTTTAAATGCTTGGCTAGCTTTCCGCTTTTAGTTCGCGATCTAATAGATTTTGCACTGCCGCCAATGGCGATAAACTCTCATAGAGTACCTTGTAGGTTTGTTCGGTAATCGGCATATCGATGCCGTGTGTTTGTGCGAGTAAATAGGTTTCTTTCGCAGCCGATACACCTTCGATTTCTTGGTCGATTTCTTCCCGGGCAGCGGCACGGTCTTTGTTTTGGCCGAGCGCTAGTCCGAAGCGCCGGTTTCTTGATTGGTTATCGGTACAGGTTAAAATCAGGTCGCCGAGTCCGGCAAGACCCATGAAGGTTTCTTGTCGGCCACCGAGTTCTAAGCCAAGTCTGATGATTTCATGGAGCCCTCTTGTAATGAGTGCTGCTCGTGTGTTGGCGCCGAAATTCAGACCGTCGGCAATGCCCGAGGCGATAGCCAGTACGTTTTTAACCGCGCCGCCGGTTTGTACGCCGATCATGTCGGTGCTGGTGTAAGTGCGGAACCGTGCGCTGTGGAAAATACGGGTTAATTGTTCGGCGAAGCCGGCGTGATTGGAGGCGATCGTAATGGCGGTCGGTAAATCGGCAGCGACCTCTCGTGCGAAGGTCGGGCCGGATAAAACTGCGGAGGGTGTCTCTTTAGCAAAGATGTTTTCAACCGAGTAATGTAACAAATAACCGTCGTTTGGCGCGAAGCCTTTGGTAGCCCAGGCGATTTTTACCTGTTGGCCGGTCAATCGTCGCAGTTTGATCAGTGTGTCTTTGAATGCATGACTAGGAACGGCAATGAGGATTAAGTCGCTGAATGCGGCGGCTTCGGCAAGTTCCGAGCTAGTTTCAAGGGTGTTGGGAAAAATAAAACCGGGTAAGTAACGCTGATTGGTTCTGTTCTGTTGTAGCGCTCGAATATGGCTCGAATCGTGTCCCCACAGCAGCGTACGATAGCCGTTTCGGGCTGCTTGTATCGCTAAAGCAGTGCCCCATGATCCGGCGCCAAGTACGCTGATGGTTGAGGTCATAAATCCTTAATTGACTTTATTTGAGCCGGGTGCTTGTTGTTTAACTTGTTGTAAATGCTGGGCATAGAGTGCGTCGAAGTTGACAGGAGCCAGGAGTAGCTGAGGAAATCCACCCTTTGTGACGAGGTCCGAAACGGCTTCTCGTGCATAAGGGAATAATATATTGGGGCAGAAACTACCGACCATCGGTCCCATTTCTTCTTCGCTAAATCCCTTCAAGGCATATATGCCGGCTTGGCAGACTTCGACCAAATAGGCGGTTGTTTCGCCGCACTTTACCGTGACGGTTACGGTTAAGGAAACTTCATACATCTCGTTTTCCAAGGTTTGCACATTAGTGCCGAGATTGAAATCGACTTTCGGTTCCCATTTTTCGGTAAAAATCTTCGGCGAATTCGGTGTTTCGAACGAGATGTCCTTGGTATAAATTTTTTGAATCGAGAAATGCTTTTCTGTTGGCTTGTTTTCTTCGGCCATGGGTTTAAGTCCTGTTTATGGAATAAAAAATTCGGCGTTGTTAATTTAACTGACGTCGTAAAAAGTTTGGAATCTCAGTTTTTGTTTTTGCTGGCTATTCTGATAGGGAGCTTGTTTTCTTCCCAAGATTGCATGCCGCCGATGATATTATAAACATCGGAAAAGCCGGCCTTGGTTAAGGTTTTGCAGGCCGGTACGGAGCGCGTTCCCGTTTGACAGACCACGATGACCGGGTGGTCTTTGTGGTGAGCGAGTTCGCCAAGTTGGCTGTCCAGTTTGCTGAGCGGCACGTTGACGGCATTTTCGATAGCGCCCTTAATGAATTCATGCGGTTCGCGAACATCGATAATGACCGCGTCGCTGGCATTCATTTTTACGACTGCCAATAAAGGGGACAGTGCTTTGAATTTATTGAACAGGCTTTCAAATAAGTCTTGAATCAGCAGAAAGGTGACGACTGCTAGTGCCAGCGACAGTAAATAATGATTTAAGATGAACTCTATTAAACGATCCATTGGGTGATTGATAAGGTAATTATAAATTAAGTAGAAGGAAAAACGGTTGGGTTAGCAATTGGTGCAAAACACGTCACGCATCATTTTAATGAGTTTCAGCATGCGTTCGTCGTCGATGTAATAAAAAACCCGATTAGCTTCTTTTTTTGAGCCTAAAATGCCTTTTTCTCTTAGAATAGATAAATGTTGAGAGATGTTGCTTTGGCTGGTTCCGACTTGCTCGACTATGTCCTGAACGTTAATCGATTCGCTGCCGAGTACGCAAAGTATTTTCAAACGAAGCGGGTGTGACATGGCTTTCAGGCAGCGGGCTGCTCGGTCAATTTCAGCGTCGTTATTAATTAGATGATCTTCGTCATGATCCATGGAGTATCGATTCTTATAAATCAGGCAGTGTAGACTCGAGAGTATCGGAAATTATACTTCGACTGGTTAATCGTGTTGGGTTTTAATGCAATGCTTTTTTGTTCGAGAGTAAGGTGTGAAAATAGGCTTATACGTAAATGTATGTAGCAGTTTTCACACCGTCGTTATCGGGCAAAAGGGCAAGGCAGATGTTTAAGAATGTAGCCGGTTGAAGTATATTTATACACAACAATTGCTAACGTGTATTACTATAATAGTGACAAACCAGACCTGACTATTAACAGTGAAATTCAAATAGCCGGTAAATCTAACAAAATGAGCTGCGCTTTTCAATCATTTTGACTGATTAAGACAAACACTCCTTTCGTCTTTTATGACTAAATATGGCTCATTCTACTTCAATTTATCCAAGGAGCATGAAAGAAAGATGTTATTGATGCATCCAAAACGATCAACCCTTTTGTTTTCCGTTGGTTGCGACCAAAAGCTTGGGGAACAGGATAATGCGATTGATCAGATGAATACTTTTTTCAAGGATAAATAAACAAAGAGCATCCGGTGGCGTTATGGAGTTGGTTAGGAATATGCGCAAAATAATTGCTACAAGTTGTAGGCTTTGGGGCGGTTCGGTAACTCGCTTGACAGGACGCCGTGAACCCGTTCATGTAGGCTTGACTATTGATCCATTGGATAATAAGGGCGTCGAGGTCATGGGTGTTGGCCCCAGGATTTGTCTCGAATGATTAATACCTTAAGATTGTCGCTCGAGTGCGATCATTCATTTTTATTAAAGTTGACTATTATTGACATGCAGCGGTCGTTTGAAATGATTGGAAGATCATTGTTTGCAACGGATTGAAGGGCTTTATGAATAAAATTTTCGTCGGCTTCGCTTGGTTGGCACTGAGTGGTTTATCTGTTCAGGTTGTCGCGGAAGAAAAAAACTCGGACTTGATCAAAATTCAGGCCGAAATTGATGCAGTCCATCGGAATATAAAGCGCATTGAAAAGGAGCAAGGTGCGTTATTGACGCAGTTAGCGGAAATCGAAAAATATTATGGCAAGACCGTTGCAACCTTAAAACAATTACAAGGCCAAATCGATAGCAAGCAACGAAAGATTCAGGATTTGCGCGAAAAAACGCGTTTATTGCAACTTGAAATTGCTGAACAGAATGACGGGCTAAGTCATCAAGTTAAGGCGGCTTACGCGATGGGCCGTAAGGAAAAGTTGAAGTTGATGCTTAATCAGGAAGATCCGGCTCTATCCAGTCGTATCATGGTTTATTATGACTATCTGAATAAAGCGAGGCTAGAGAAATTGGCCGGAATCGGGCAAGCAGTTATGGATATCACCGATCTGGAACGGGAAAATCTCAAACAGAGTCAATTACTCGAGCAGACCTTACAACTAAAAAAAACCGAGCAAGAGGCTTTGGACCGGAGCCGGTTGCAAAGAAAAGAATTGCTAACTCGCCTGGAAAAGGATTATTCCTCCAGTAAGCTAAGGTTGAGTCAATTGCGTGAAGGCGAGGCTCGATTACAAAAATTGGTTAATGGTTTACAGCAAGCTGCAATTAAACAGCCATTTGAACCGGAGCCGGTAAAATCGGTCATAAGGCAGCAAGAGAAAGTCGATTGGCCTGTTAAACCTTTCGCTTCGTCGCAAGGACAATTGCCTTGGCCTGTTAAAGGTCAATTAGTTAAAAAATTCGGTAGCCCTAGGCTGGGAAGTCGTTGGGATGGCGTCCTGATCGATGCGGGCGAGGGTACTGAAATAAGGGCAGTATCCGCTGGCAAGGTGGTATTCGCCGATTGGCTAAGGGGTTATGGTTTGTTGACCATCATCGATCACGGTAATGGCTATATGACGCTCTATGCGTTCAATCAAAGCCTTTATAAATCGGTCGGCGATCGAGTCGCTCCAGGTGATGTGATTGCCTCGGTCGGTAAAAGCGGCGGTAGAAGCAAGGCAGGTCTGTATTTTGGTATACGCAAGAATGGCAAGCCCGTCGATCCGGTTCGGTGGTGCCGCAAAATAGATCAGGATCGCACAGGATAAATGTATTATTTAAATCGGAAATCAGAAGTGTGGAGTTTTTAGGGCTATGCAGAAAAAAAGTTTATGGGTTTTGGTTCTGGGAATGTTCCTGGGCATTTTTATCAGCGTTGGCGGTAATGTCCTGGCAGAGCGAGGTAATAGATCATTGGAAACCGAAGTGCCGCCTTTCGAGGATCTTCGGACCTTTACCGAAATCTTCGGTCGTATCAAGCGCGATTATGTCGAGCCGGTAACCGACAAACAGTTGCTCGAACATGCAATACGCGGCATGTTGATCGGACTCGATCCTCATTCGGATTACCTGACCGGGGATCAGTACAAGGAACTTCAGGAAGGGACAACGGGACAATTTGGCGGCTTAGGTATTGAGGTCACGATGGAAAACGGCTTTGTCAAGGTTGTTTCGCCAATCGACGATACTCCCGCGCAACGGGCTGGCGTGAAATCAGGCGATTTAGTCGTCCGCTTGGACGATCAGCCAGTTAAGGGCATGTCGCTAGGCGATGCGGTCAAGCTAATGCGAGGCGATCCCGGTAGCACCATCGTTCTGACCATTATGCGGGAAGGCGAAGAAGCGCCTTTGAAAATTGAAATTACCCGGGATATCATCAAGGTTAAAAGCGTTAGAAGCCGGCTTCTCGAAAAAGATTATGGTTATTTGAGAATCAGCAGCTTTCAATCTAAAACCGGCGAAGGTTTGCGTAAGGCTATAGCGGAATTAGAAAAGGAAAACGATGGCAAGCTAAAAGGATTAGTACTGGATTTACGCAACAACCCGGGGGGGGTCTTAAATGCCGCGGTTGACGTCAGCGACGCTTTTCTCGATAAAGGCTTGATTGTTTATACCGAAGGACGTATTGAAAATTCCGAAATGCGATTCAATGCCTCTCCGGACGATGTGCTCAATGGCGCGCCTATTGTTGTGTTGATCAATGCCGGATCCGCGTCGGCATCTGAAATCGTAGCCGGTGCATTGCAGGATCATCGGCGGGCAGTGATCATGGGCGAGAAATCGTTTGGCAAAGGTTCGGTACAAACTGTTCTGCCGACCAGTGGTGGCGCGGCGGTCAAGTTGACCACAGCGCGTTATTTCACTCCTTCGGGGCGATCTATTCAGGCCGAAGGTATCGAGCCGGATATTCAATTGGATCGCTATAAGTTAGAATCGGTCGAGGGACCTGACTTTAAGCCGGTCAAAGAAGCCGATTTGTCGCGGCATTTGACTAACGGCAACCGGTCTAAAAAGAAATCGGAGACAAAGGATACTGAGCAAAATCAAGAGCAAGAGCAAGGCAAGTTGGAAATTACCGACTACCCGCTTCATGAAGCCTTGATGCTGCTGAAAGGGATCGCCATTTTGCGAAACTAACGTTTCGATCGGCGCATGAAACCCCGGCACTTAATCGGTTTATTAATCGTTGGGGTGTCGGGGTTTTTTATTGTCTGTTATCCGGTTGCGGCGGCCCCAAGCGAACGTTCGCGCACCGCGATTATTATCGACGATATGTGCAATGGTCTCGAGGTCGGTGTGCTGCAATTGAACTGCCTGACGATATCACTTATTCGTTTTTGCCGTTTGCATTGCATTGTAGGCGTTTGGCATTACTTGCATCGAACCAGGGTAAGGAGATTATGTTACATGCGCCGATGCAAGCGTTGAGCGGAAAATCTTTGGGGCAGTCGGGCTAACCGTATCGTTGGATCGCAATGAGGTTGTCCGGCGGTTCTTGGTGCAACTGGGGGCTATTCCAGGTATTTCGGGGGGCAATAATCACATGGGCAGCGCCCTAACGCGTGACCCGGTGACGATGGGCTGGCTGATGGAGGTTCTGGCGGGGCGGGGCGATGCTTTGTATTTTGTCGATAGCTTGACGACCGATTATTCGGTTGCCCAAAAGGTAGCGGACTCTTTCCGAGTGCCGGCTTTAAGTCGGGATGTTTTTTTGGATCATGTGGATTCGGAAGTAAAAATCCGTGAACAATTCGACAGGCTTATCGCGATTGCCAAGCGGAGAGGTTATACCTTGGCGATCGGACACCCGAGAGTGAGTACATTGACAATTCTGCGGGAAAAATTGTCGGAATTAGATCGACTCGGAGTCGAGTTGGTGCCGGTTTCGGCATTATTGCCGCAATACCTGATTTCTGGCACAGCTCCGGTTAAACAGCGGAGACCGCCGGTTCAAATAGCCAAGCAACAAGTGCTTGAGCCAATGAAAAAAAGAGAGCTTAAGTCGATACGAATTAAGCAAAAGCCTATAAAGCCAAATGTTCAAGCGGCAAGCGACAAATTGCCAGTCAGAGAGCTCGATTTATTCTGATGGGTATCTTTGTAAACCCCATACATACAAGTACCCAATGACAGATCAGCGCTTCTTTGATGTCTAAATTGCGAATTGCTGACTCTACACGCAATCTCATTTATGAGCCTGAAATGTGATGTGTGAAAGATCTCGTTGGTAATCAAAGCAAGGCATTTAGCACAATATTGGGGCTTATACCTTAGAGCTAAATCGGCAAATTTAATAGCATATGGGGGGTAGTCAGTTAGCGCCTCCTAATACAAGATGGAGTGGTGAGCGAATTAGATCGTCAAGCCAAAACAACGCCGATCCTACAAGCTGAGCGAGATTACCCGCGAACATATAGTGGGTGGAGGCGCTAACTGACTACCCCTTTAGCATATTAAGTCAAAATGCACGGTTACAGCTAGCTCTCTTAGCTATGTGATCAGCTAGTAAAATAATAGTGGCATCATCCTTGCTTTGTCTTTTTGATAATTACCGGTGGCGTCGATTACGGTCGATGGTTCGAGTAAAATCGGTTTGCATGTTAAATGATGGTTTAGTGGTTGATAATGATGGGGCTAAGTCATCCATGCGGCAAATGAAATGGGGCGTTTTTTACTAATGGAAAGTGGCCATTTGTCGTCTAAGCGACAACAGAGGCGGGGCGCTTCCAGTTGGGAGCTTTCAGATTGCTAGCGTATTGCGGTAAAGGCCGAGCAGGCTAAATTTGACGCAGTTTTTATGAGTTCAGGTGGGTCATCGTTCGGTCAAGCTTATTATGCTGAACTGGTTAAGTTATTGATTGCGTTATCGCGTGTTACCACGCGGATCGGTCTGGTGGCGCCGGCATATACCGATTACTTCGCCGCTGAAAATCTTGGAAACCGAGCGATAGCGAATTGAAGATTTTTAGTCCCCGATAGCCGTAGCGCCGGGTTTTCTGCCGGAGTCTGCGCTACTAGAGTAGGTAGGGGCAAAATACAAGGCATCGCGACACGGCGTAAAAGCCGTTTGCGGGGATGCTAAAGAGCCGTCGAAGGCATTAGCAGTCACGTATTTTTGCTGATTTTTCAAGCAGTATGCCCGGTAAAATCTTTTGCAAAAATAGCGACTCCACTCCTTAATGGTCTTGCGGGTTCGTTCTTATCCTTTCTTCATATTAGTCAAGGACGGGGTGGGTGGAATTCCGGGACGGAAAATAAAAGCGATCCAAGTGTTCTTACCGAACGAAAATTCGGCTTTTTAGCGATAATTTTATGAGTAGGATGATTGATTCAATTTCGAAAACAGGTTCAATAAAAAGGTTATAGAATGAAATTGTTTACCATGAAAACCAATTGGATTATGCGGCTGTTTTGTCTGCTGTTGATGTTGTTTCCACTTTGTGCCCAAGCACATACCGAGGACATCGACAGCAACGGCTGGCTTAACGGCTTCAGTCATCCGCTTGAAGGTTGGGATCATCTGTTGACAATGCTAGCCGTCGGCATTTGGGCCGCGCAGCTCAAAGGTCGTTCAGTTTGGCAATTGCCGTTGGCCTTTGTCGGAGTGATGAGTCTTGGTGGTCTAATTGGCGTTGCCGGGCTGCCGGTTTGGGGTGTCGAGCCGATGATTCTTTTGTCGGTCGTGGTGTTCGGGTTGTTGGTCTTGCGCAGAATTCGGGTGTCGGCGCTTGCGAGTCTTTCGGTCGTGATGTTTTTTGCATTTTTTCACGGCTATGCTCACGGGCAGGAAATGCCGGCATCGGCCGGTTTACTGTCTTTTGCTTTGGGATTCGTTACCGCGACACTGTTATTGCACGGTACCGGCATCATAATGGTGCGCTTGGTCGTTTTGGCGTTCGCATCTTTGTTCGGAACTTCGGTTCATGCTCAGTTGGTTTCGGATGATGATGGGAGCGGTTCGGATATCGAACCCGAAACGATGCATTTGGAGTTGCTGCCTAAGATGGTTGTGACCGAACGCGGCGATTCTTTGATCGGTATCGCAGACAGCGCATCGCAAGGCAACGTTGGGCAAGAGCAACTGCAGTATCGTCCTATCATTCGGCCCGGAGAGATACTCGAAACGGTGCCCGGTCTGATTGCTTCGCAACATAGCGGCGAGGGTAAATCGAATCAATTTTTTTTGAGAGGCTTCAATCTCGATCACGGCACCGATTTTTTAACCAAGATCGACGGCGTGCCGGTGAATTTAGTTTCGCACGCACATGGTCAGGGTTGGACCGATACCAATTTTTTGATTCCCGAATTGATTAGCACGATCAGTTATCAAAAAGGCAATTACTACGCCGAAAACGGCGATTTTTCCAGTGCCGGTGCAGCCGATATACGCTACGCCAATACCTTACCCGGACATATCGCTCGATTTACCGGCGGCAGTTTCGATTATTACCGGGGGCTGTCGGCGGGTTCGAACAAACTGGGTAACGGCAATTTACTTTACGGCGGCGAAATCGTTCATAACGGAGGGCCCTGGACGGTCAGCAACGATTATCTGAAATTCAACGGCGTACTTCGCTACAGCGAGGAGTATGAGAGCTCGGGCTGGAGCGTCACCGCGATGGCTTATAAAGCCGATTGGGATGCGACCGATCAAATTCCCCGGCGTGCCGTCGACTCCGGAATGATCGGGCGCTTCGGCACAATCGATCAGACTGACGGCGGCAGTAGTCGTCGCTATAGCCTTACCGGGGAATGGCATCGACAAGACAGAAATTCGGCTTCAGAACTAACGGTCTACGGGATTTACCACGAGCTCGATCTATACTCGAATTTTACCTATTTTCTCGAAAGTTCGGATCGTGGCGATCAATTCGCGCAGCCTGATAGACGCTGGACGTCAGGTCTGAACGCAAGCCATACCTTCTTTCATAAAATCGGCGTTTTCGATTCTGACAGTACAATCGGGCTGCAGGTTCGTAACGATTCGATCCGCAACGGTTTACTATTGACCCAATCGCGTCAGCGGTGGGATAAAGTTCGTAGCGATGATGTGCGCGTCACTAATGTGAGTCCGTATTTCGAAAATAAAACCCGTTGGACGCAGTGGTTAAGAACGCAATTGGGGGTTCGTTTCGACGGCTTTCAATTCGACGTTTCCGATAGTAACCGGGCTGAAAATAACGGTACACGCACCGATGGGATCATCAGCCCGAAAGCCGGGGTCGTATTCGGACCGTGGGCCAATACCGAGCTTTACCTGAACGGCGGGCTTGGTTTTCATAGTAATGATGCGCGTGGCGTGAATATGCGCGTCGATCCGGTTTCGGGCGAAGCGCTCGACGAAGACGGTAATCCGATTAGCCGCGCTGTGCCTTTGGTTCGCACTTACGGGGCCGAAGGTGGCATACGCACAACCTGGCTTAAAGGATTGCAAAGTACGCTATCGGTTTGGTGGCTGGATATCGATTCCGAATTGTTGTTCGAAGGTGATGCCGGTACTACCGATATCAGTCGTCCGAGTCGCCGCTACGGTATCGAATGGGCAAATTATTATTCGCCGACCGATTGGCTAACCTTCGATGCCGACTTCAGTTTTTCGAAAGCGCGTTTTCGCGGCAATGATCCGGCCGGCAATCGCATACCTGGTGCGATAGAGAGCGTGATTGCAACGGGTGCGACGGTTCACGATATCTACGGTGGATTCTTCGGCGGGCCGCGTTTGCGTTACTTCGGACCGAGGCCATTGGTCGAAGACAACAGCGTTCGGTCCGATTCGACGATTCTGTTATCGGCGATGCTTGGTTACCGTTTCGACAAGACTTGGACGTTGCATGCCGAGGTTTTTAACCTATTGGATCGCAAGGACAGTGCGATCGACTACTACTACGAGTCGCAACTGCGAGGTGAGGCAGGCCCTGTCGAGGACATCCATTTTCATCCCGTCGAACCGGTCAGTTTCAGAATGAGCGTGACCGCGAATTTTTAACTCGGATTCGAAAGCGCTAAAAAAGAGAAAATCGGCAGCTTAAAAACGCATTGATTTCGATCCTTTCCATGGGCGGATCTAAAATGTCCTTAACTTTACATATTAAACGAGTACGGTGGCTAAGCTGTTGGTGTGCCGATCGTAACAGCAATTCTCAGTTTAAGGATTTTCGCCGATTTTATAGAGTGTAGAGTATGCCTGTCGAGGAACGCCGTGAACTCATTCATGGGAGTTTGACTGTAATCTTAACGCCAAGAATTACGTGTAGTGAAGCGCCAACAGTAGGCGCTTTAGGCGATGCAGCGCAGTAAAATGCTCCTGCATTTTCTGCATTCATTACATCCTTGTTACTTAACAATTGCGGAAGAGAAAATCCGCCCCACTGTCGACATCCTCACCAAGCAACCTTGTTGATTTCCAACTTGGGAATTGCTGCAATCGTAAACCACGGCGAAATGGCCGGTTTATTACTGTGAAAGTTCGTAGATATAGACCCTTTATCTAATTTTTCGATATACGGCGCTCGACAGAGCAAATGCCGGTTCCGGAGAGGGTGCGGTTGCTCGACCGACAGGCGTCGGCGGC
>SLIO01000304.1 GCA_007135635.1 Methylomicrobium sp.
ACACCAATAAAAAGAAAAGACTTAGCCCAATCAACCATGTCAACGAATAACTCGGATGATCGCTAAAGGTCGATAATTGATAGAAAAATGTTGCGGTCATATAGGCAATACCGGTCGTCCAAAAGACGACAAACAATGTCCAGCCTAAATTAGTTTCCCGATAGATCGCCGCCGTTGCCGCGACGCAAGGCGCGTACAATAAAATAAATAGTAGGTAGGCGAAAGCCCCGGCTTGGCCGTCAAAACTGACGCGCATTGCCCCGTAAGTTCCTGCATCGACTTCTTGGTCATTGACTGCGGTTTCTATATCAAGACCCAACGGATCCAATAAGTTACTGGCGACTTTAAGTAAATTATCAGGAATCGTCATCGCTGCCTCGCTCAGTGTGACGACTAAATCGAAACCTTCATCTTCGGCTTCAGTGCCATCGACCGCCATTTGGCTGTACAGCGCGTTCAGAGTACCAACTACGGCTTCCTTGGCCAATACCCCTGTAAAAATGCCGACCGTGGCAGGCCAATTGTCGTTTTCTATGCCCATAGGTTTAAAAATCGGCGTCAAACTACGGCCGATTTCGCTCAATACCGATTGATCGCTGTTTTCCCGCCCGAAACTGCCGTCCGTACCCATCGCATTAAGAAAATTCAAGACCAGTACCATCGGTACGATCACTTTGCCGGCATTGAAAATAAAGGTTTTGAGCCGATCCCAAGTCCTGAGTAAAACACTTCGCAGGCGAGGAATATGATAAGCCGGCAGTTCCATGATAAACGGCGTGGACTCACCTTTAAACAAAGTATGGCGCATAATCAAGCCGGTCAAGACTGCGACCGCAATGCCGATCAGATATAGCCCGAATACCAAATTTTGCCCGCCGACCGGAAAAAAAGCCGCCGCGAATAAGGCATAAACCGGCAAACGGGCACCGCAGGACATGAACGGGTTCATCATATTAGTTAGTATTCGATCACGTTGATTTTCCAACGTTCTGGTCGCCATGATTGCAGGCACGTTACACCCGAAACCGACGATCATCGGTACGAAGGATTTGCCGGGCAACCCGATCATGCGCATAAAACGGTCCATCACGAAAGCTGCACGCGCCATGTAGCCGGAGTCCTCCAATGCGGACAACACCATAAATAAGAATCCGACGATAGGAATAAACGTCGCGACGACTTGCACCCCTCCGCCCGCGCCTTGAGCGATTAAAACCACTAACCACTCCGGCCAGTTCATTTGATTTAATACAAACGCTAAACCATCGACAAAAAATGCACCTGTCACTTGTTCAAAAAAATCAATGAAGGCGCTACCGATATTAATTGTGAACATGAACATCAAATACATCACCAGCAAAAAAATCGGTATGCCTAAAAAGCGATTCAACACCAAGGCATCAATTCGCTCGGTGGCATGCCGATTTAATTGTTGAGTATGGCTCACGCAACGCTGAGTCAACGAATTAACGAATCCGTAGCGGGCATCGGCTGCGAGAATATCGATCTCGTCATCGGTTTCGGTTTCTATTTGCCGCTGAAGTGCCACAACTGTCCCTTTGAGTTCATGGCCGGCAATTTGTTTGGCTAAAGTGTCGTCTTCAAGCAAACGAACGGTTAACCAACGCAGGTCGCAAAGGCGCTGCTCGGCCAGCGGTTGCAATAATGGCGACAACTTGTCGATAGCTTGTTCTAAAGCCTGCGCATAAGGAATATCGAGACTCGGAACGGGCTTATCCTGAGCAGCACGATTGATAACTTCTTTTAATTCTTTTAGACCTTCTCCGGTCGATGCACTAATTGGCACAACCGGACAACCCAATAGATCGGAAAGTTGATGACTATCGATCGCAATACCTTTTTGTCGGGCGGCATCAATCATGTTCAGTGCGATCATCATCGGAACACGCATTTCCAAAAGCTGGGAGGTCAAATAAAGATTACGTTCGATGTTTGACGCATCAACGATGTTAATGATCAAATCTGCTTCCCTAGCCGCAACATAATCCCTTGCCACTTTCTCGTCGAGAGAAACATCGTCATCGGCCGCTTCAAGCGAATAGGTACCGGGCAAATCGACCACACGCACGATCTTATAATCGAAACGATATTCGCCGGTTTTCTTTTCGACAGTTACACCCGGCCAATTGCCTACATGTTGTTTAGAGCCGGTCAAAATGTTGAACAGCGTCGTTTTACCGCAATTCGGATTACCGACGACGCCTATCGTAAAGTCGATAGCCATTAAATTTTCTCGATCAATAAAACGGACGCTTCATCCTTGCGTAATGTCAATGAAAACCCACGCAACTTTATCTCAACCGGGTCTCCCATTGGTGCAAAGCGAGTCACACAAAATTGTGTTCCGGGTGTTAAACCCATCGCCAACAAACGTTTTCGGTAAGCTTTTGCGGATTTATCGAAGCCGGTAATACGGCCGCAATCGCCAACGATGAGGTTTTTTAAACTTAAGTTCATTCGTTTAGCCTCTTAGTCTTGGATACCCAAAACAATATAATAAGTAATAATGATTCTCATTAAACGACTATATCATAACTAGAATTAACGTCAAACGATGGTTTTCGAGGCTTTAACCGATAAGCTTTCTTCTGTCGGCTCAATCGCAATACGCGGCTTGTCTTAAGCTTTTTCTGAATGAAAGAAAAATCAATACCACAACGCTTCGCTTGATTATTGGAATCTAATCTATTTATTGTGCTTGAGGGTCCGTCGAAGGTTGACGGATTATTATTGTAAACGACTAAAATTCAGCATGAATCTAAGTGCTTTATGGTTGAATTGCCTGGCTTAGGCTATTGATCTTTTTCCATTTTCTTTATTAATTTTGCATATTGGCTTTTCCATTTAAACGAACTAATACCGGAAACCATTACACCAATAACAATACCCGCCAGCAACTCTAACGTTAAAGCCAGAGTGAGCGGCATCGAAATAGTAAAGAAATAAAAATGGATTTGAACTGAATGAAAATTCAGAATTGAAAAGATCAACGCAACAATGAAAATGCTGATGAAAATAACGATCGATAGAAATTTCATTATTGTCCAATTGTTACGTTGATTGGGGATATCTGTCAGTGTCTAATTTGTGAAACACTGGCCTAGCAAAGAAAAGGGGCTTTTCAATCAATGCCAAGCGATTTTACGAAACGACGGTTAATCCGTTATTTTGCAATGTTCGCGAGACATATCAACCCTGTCTCGAAGCTCCTTACCGGGCTTGAAGTGCGGTACATATTTTTTGGGCAGGGCCACCGATTCACCAGTTTTTGGATTACGCCCCATTCGGGCTTCGCGTTCACGTAACGAAAAGCTGCCAAACCCTCTAATTTCTATTCTTTCATTGGAAGACAACGACTGACTCATCTGTTCGATGATGCATTTGACCGCCAACTCAACATCTTTTAAAGCCAGATGCGGTTGATGTTTTGCGAGTGCTTCTATTAATTCCGATTTTGTCACATTCTATCCTGCGAAAATGAATAAAATCAAAAGGGTGCGCAGCTTGGCGCACCCGTCTGCATGACTTTACTTTTCCATTTGCTTGAAGATATCACCTAAGGTAGGCGTACCCGCAGGCTGTTGAGTATAGTCCTTAAGCGCTTCAGACTCTTCATCCTGATACTTTGCTTTAATCGACAAGGAAATCGATTTGCTCTTTTTATCGACACCGATAAATTTCGCTTCGATTGGCTCGCCTTCTTTCAGTAAAGTCCGAGCATCTTCAACGCGGTCGCGTTGAATCTCGGAAGCACGCAAGTAACCTTCTACATTATCGGCTAATGTGATAACTGCACCCTTCGCATCGACTTCCTTAATCGTTCCGTTGACCAGGCTGCCTTTTTCATGCAGAGCCAGGTAATTTTGGAACGGGTCTTGCTCAAGTTGCTTAATACCCAGTGAAATACGTTCACGCTCCGCATCGACTGCCAAAATAACGGTTTCTACCTCATCGCCTTTCTTGTAGTCGCGCGCTGCAGCTTCAGTATCGTCGGTCCAGGAAATATCAGACATATGGACCAAACCGTCAATACCGCCATCTAATCCGATGAAAACACCAAAATCGGTGATCGATTTGATTTTTCCGGAAATTTTGTCGCCTTTGTTATGAGTCGCGGCAAATTCATCCCATGGATTTGTTTGGCATTGCTTCATGCCTAACGAAATACGGCGACGTTCTTCATCGATTTCCAAGACCATGACTTCAACTTCATCGCCCAATTGCACGACTTTGGAAGGATTGACGTTTTTGTTGGTCCAATCCATTTCGGAAACGTGAACCAAACCTTCAACACCTTCTTCGATTTCGATAAAGCAGCCGTAATCGGTCAGATTATTGACCTTGCCGAATACGCGAGTACCGGCCGGATAACGACGAGCGATGTTTTGCCATGGATCTTCACCCAATTGTTTCATGCCTAACGAAACGCGGTTTTTCTCTTTATCGAATTTCAGAACCTTGACTTTAACTTCTTGGCCAATTTCAACACACTCGGAAGGATGACGAACACGGCGCCACGCCATATCGGTAATATGCAGCAAGCCGTCGATGCCGCCCAGGTCGATAAACGCACCGTAATCGGTCAGGTTTTTGACGATACCGGTAACTTCGGCACCATCATGCAAGGACTTGAGCAATTCATCTCTTTCTTCGCTGTATTCTTTTTCAACGACTGCACGACGCGACAATACGACATTGTTACGTTTTTGGTCGATTTTAATAACCTTGAATTCAAGATCGCGGTTTTCTAAGAAGGTAGTATCCCTGATAGGCCTCACATCAACTAATGAGCCGGGCAGGAATGCTCTCAACGCGCCTACGGAAACGGTAAAGCCACCGCGAACCTTGCCGGTAATACGACCGGTAATGGTTTCTTCTTTTTCAAAGGCTTGTTCCAATTCGATCCAAGCTTTGTTTTTCTTGGCTTTATCGCGGGAAAGAAGAGTGGCTCCCAAGCCGTCTTCAAATAAATCGAGAGCGACTTCGATCTCATCGCCGACTTCGACTTCCAAATCGCCATCGGCATTCAAAAACTGCCATTTCGGGATTACACCCTCTGATTTGGCTTGGGTGCTGACAATCACGAATTCATTTTCGATATCGACAACGGTACCCATTAACATTGCACCAGGACGCATTTCGGTCTTGGCTAAACTTTCTTCAAATAATTCAGCAAAGCTTTCGCTCATTGTTCTTCTTTCCCAAGCTTGTTGTAAATAAGCACAAGCTTCATATAAGTTATCAAGGTTAAAAAAAAAGCCGCTTAATACTGCTTGCGGCGTATATAAATATTACTCAGCGAATCAGGTTTAGTATCTGCTCAATGACCGCTTCAATGGACAAATCGGAAGAATCGATAAAAACAGCATCATCAGCCTGCATCAACGGCGCGGCTTTGCGTTGTTGATCGCGTCGATCACGCGCTTCAATCTCTTGAGTAATAAGCGAAAGGTTAGCATCAATTCCTTTTTCTTTCAACTGTTTATATCGGCGCGTTGCTCTTTCCTCAGCGCTAGCCGTTAAAAACACCTTATTTTGAGCATCAGGAAATACGACGGTTCCCATGTCCCGACCGTCTGCAACCAGACCGGGTGGCTTTCTAAAATCCTTTTGTTTTTTCAGCAAAACCTTTCTAACTTCCGGCAATGCGGCAACCACCGAAGCAGTATTGCCTGTACTTTCAAGACCCAATTGGCTAGTTATATCCTTACCATCAAGCTTAACGGTTAATTCGTCGGCGCATTCGAACTCCAATACCATCGCTTTGGCAACCTCCACGACGGACATCTCGTCGCTCAAGTCGGTTCCGGTAGCAATGGCCGCAATTGCCAATGATCGATAGATCGAACCGCTGTCCAAATAGTGCCAGCCCAATCTTCTTGCTATTGCCCGACTGACTGTGCCTTTACCTGCGCCGGACGGACCGTCGATTGTTAATACCGGCACCGACATTAGCCTTGCTCGGATTGCAGTTTTAAACCTAGAGCCGGAGCGATTTTTATGAACTCCGGAAAGGACGTATTGACGTTTTCGCAATCGTTGATGACGATTTTTCCGCCCGCTCTGAGCCCTGCGATCGAAAAGGCCATTGCGATACGATGGTCGCCGTGCGACTCAACCGAACCCGAACCTATTTTTCCGCCTTGAATGATCATGCCGTCTTCGGTAGGTTGGGCATTGATGCCCAGAATTTGTAAGCCATCAGCCATGACTTGAATACGGTCGGATTCTTTGACTCTGAGCTCTTCGGCACCGGTCAAACGAGTTTGCCCTTCGGCGCAAGCCGCAGCGACAAACAATACCGGAAATTCATCGATCGCCAGCGGAACCAATTCTTCAGGAATATCGATGCCTTTCAATGACGCTGACTTGACATGCAGATCGGCTACCGGTTCGCCGCCAACAATGTGCTCGTTCAATATTTCAATATCGGCGCCCATCAAGCGCAGAATATCGATCACGCCGGTACGGGTAGGATTGATACCGACATGATTGAGAACAATATCGGAACCAGGCGCTATCGACGCACCGACTAAAAAAAACGCCGCCGAAGAAATGTCGCTGGGCACATCGATATCGGCCGCCGTAAGTCTACCTTCGGCAGTAATCGTCACCTTGGCTCCTTCTTTTTCGACCGGATATGAAAAACCTTTCAGCATGCGTTCGGTATGATCGCGTGTCGGTGCCGGCTCGGTCACGCGAGTTGTCCCTTCTGCGTACATTCCTGCCAACAACAAACACGACTTGACTTGAGCGCTGGCCATTGGCATTTGGTAATCGATGCCTTTCAGTTTGCCGGCTTGCCCTTTGATATGTAATGGCGCAGTGCCCTTTTCAGTCGTTTCGATCACGGCACCCATTTGTGCCAACGGATCGGTAACCCGTTTCATCGGCCTGCCGGACAAGGATTTGTCACCAGTCAATACCGAATCGAAAGCCTGTCCCGCCAACAACCCGGACAGTAAGCGCATCGATGTGCCCGAATTGCCTAAATACAATGGCTTTTGCGCCGCCTTCAAACCGTGTTTGCCAACCCCATGAATCGTCAATTCGCCATTTTCGGGCCCTTCGATAACGACACCCATTTCTCTAAAAGCCTGTAGCGTTGCCAATGCATCTTCAGCCTCGAGAAAGCCTTTGACATGCGTGACACCATCGGCAAGCGAACCGAGCATGATCGAACGGTGAGAAATCGACTTGTCGCCAGGGACCCTTGCCTGCCCGCTTAATGAACCACCGGGTTGTACAGTGAAAGTTATCGTTTTAGCCATTTTAATTAGTCAATTGATCAAGAAAACGTTGCCGGGCTTGACCCGCGTATGTGAAGGTTTGAAAAAGCTGCTGGCTGTCGTTGTTCTCGAGAGCCAATTCCATCGTATCCAATTCTTGTTTTAGCTGCCGAATCAGCGGTATTATTTTTTGCTTATTGGCCAAACAAATATCCAACCACATGGTTGGGTCGCTTGAAGCGATACGCGTGAAATCTTTAAAGCCGCCGGCCGCGTACTTAAAAATTTCGACTTGCTCATCCTTGCGTCCGAGTAGATCGACCAGTGCAAAAGCCAATAGATGCGGCAAATGACTGGTCGCTGCCAAAACCGCGTCATGATGATCGACTTCCATGATCGATACGATCGCACCCAAGCTGTGCCAAAATTCCTGTATTGATGCTGCTGCCTTTGGATCGGTTTGCTCAACCGGCGTGATAATCAATCGCTTATCGTCGAATAAGCCATTCACTGAAGCCGTTACGCCGCTTTGTTCGGCACCGGCAATCGGATGGGCCGGAACAAAATTACTCGGTATGTACCCAAACACTCGCTGAGCGGCATCGACGACATTGCCTTTGGTACTACCGACATCGGAATAAACAGCTTGTTCGGACCAATAAGGCTGCAACTCGCGCAGTACCTTTTCGATTGCACCAACCGGCGTCGCAATGATGATGCAATCGGCATCATTCAAGGCCGCTTCGAGGTTTATAAAATACTCGTCGATGACACCCAGTCGCCGAGCTTCTTTTAAATTATCGAGATCTATTTCACGACCGTAAGCGACGATAGTCTTACACAAGCCGCGATCGCGTGCGGCGCGAGCTATCGAGCCGCCGATCAGCCCGACGCCAATCAAGCACAGCTTATTAAACATCGGTAAGCACTGCCTGAAGCGCCTCGAGACAACGGCTATTTTCGGCGTGCGTACCGATACTAATACGCAAATAGTTGGGCATTTCGTAATTTGCGACCGGCCTTACGATGACGCCCTTTTGTAACAAAGCCTGATAAACAGCCTCTCCCGGCCGTTTGACGTCGACCGATACAAAATTTCCGGCCGACGGAATCCACTCCAATCCGAGTTGACGGAACCCCTCGATGAATTGGTGCATGCCTTCGTTGTTGATCGCTATCGTACGGTGCAAGTGCTCATGATCTGCAAGCGCCGCTTCGGCCGCCGCCAATGCAAGCATATTGTTGTTAAAGGGCTGGCGTACGCGATTTAGAAAATCGGCAACCCCCGGATTGGAAAAGCTGTAACCGACACGCAAGCCCGCCAATCCGTATGCCTTGGAAAAAGTCCGGGTCACGATCAAATTAGGATGGTCAACCAACCAGGCGATTGAGTCGGCACGGCTTTGCGGGTCGACAAATTCGTAATAAGCCTCGTCTAGTACGCAAAGCACATGGCTCGGTAATGCCGCAATAAAATGGCGCAGCTCATCGGGCGCTAACAAGGTGCCAGTTGGATTATTAGGATTCGCGATAAAAATAAGCCGAGTTTTGTCGTTGACTGCCGCCAACATCGCATCGAGATCATGCCCGTATTCGCGCGCAGGAATAACGACTCCGATTGCACCAATGGCCTGTGTCACAATCGGATAAACGGCAAATGCATGCTGAGAAAAAATTACTTCATGTTCCGGCGTCAAGAAAGCTCTGGCCAGCAACTCCAAAATTTCATTAGAACCATTGCCCAATGTCATTTGCGACATTTCGACACTAAATTTTTCGGCCAACGCGCGTTTCAAATTGAAACCGTTACCATCGGGGTAACGCGCCAAATCCGGCAAGGTCGCATTGATCGCCTCCAACGCCCTTGGACTTGGCCCTAGCGGGTTCTCATTCGAAGCCAACTTAACGATATTGCTTAGACCTAATTCGCGTTCGAGTTCTTCGATCGGTTTACCGGGTGTGTAAGGAACAAGGCGCTGCACGCTCGGAGTGGCCAGAGAATAAAAGTTATCGGTGATGTTCATTAATAAGGAATAAAAAATATAATTTTAAACGACAAACTATTTGAATAATGGCACGCGAATGACGCTGATTGAGCGTAATAATTTAAACCACCAACTCTTTTAGGACAATACGCCTGAGAGCGCGAACGTCCCGTCCGCACTGAATGGGCCCAGAATGGCCGCATTCCCAGAAAAATGTTTAAGGGATATGAATAAATACGATTGTGCCGACTATCAAGGTGTATTGACGTTCCGGCAGTTACGCAATTTAAGCGTTTCATTTTTATAAAACTGCCTTCGGGTACGACCCTAATATATTCAACATACTGACTCGCGCACCCAGCATTGTTAACGCAGCAGCGACATTTTCGTCCTCGGCATGTCCTTCGATATCAATAAAGAATACATAATCCCACAGTCCTTGACGCGAAGGCCTCGACTCGATGTGCATCATACCGATGCCGTGATGCGCAAACGGCTCCAAAACTCGATAAAGCGCGCCAGGCTGATTGCCGGTCGACACCAACAACGAAGTTTTATCCTTGCCGGTTGGCCCTGAAATCTGTCGACCAATAATGATGAAACGCGTTGTGTTATTCGACTCGTCCTCGATGTTGCGTTCGATGACCTTGAGCCCGTAAAGCTCGGCAGCAAACTTACCGGCAATTGCCGCCTTATCCTTCGAATCGACAGCCAGGCGTGCCGCCTCACCATTACTGTTGACAGCGGTGCGTTCCGCATCGGGCAAATGCAAGTCCAACCATTGGCGGCATTGCGCCAAGGATTGCTGATGCGAAAAAACCTCGCTGATCTCTGTCAAGCTCTCAGCATTTCCGATCAGATTATGATGCACCCGCAATTCGACTTCACCGCAGATTTTCAGCGGCGAACTCACGAATCGATCCAAGGTATGATTGACCATACCTTCTGTCGAATTTTCGACCGGTACAACGCCGAACTGACAATGTTCATTTTCGACCGCATTGAATATTTCGGCTATAGTCGCGGCGGACACTGCATTGACCGCATGCCCGAAATGCTTGATCGTTGCCTGCTGAGTAAACGTACCTTCCGGCCCCAAGAATGCAACATCCAATGGTTTTTCAAGTGCTAAACAGGCAGACATCAACTCCCTGAAAAAACGCATCGCGGTTTCATCGGCAAGCGGACCTTTATTGAGCGCCTTAATCCGTCTCAATACCAACGACTCCCTATCCGGCCGGTAAAAGCATCCCGATTCACCTTCCGCCATCTTGGTTTTAGCCACTTCGATTGCACAAGACGCGCGTTGGTTGATCAACTGCAGAATCTGCTCGTCGATCGCGTCAATTCGCGCCCTTAAATCGGCAAGAGGAGTGATTGAAGTCATGTTGCGATACTCAGGCTCGGGTTCTTTCGAATTCGACCATAAATTCAATTAACGCATTTACACCTTCTTCGGGCATTGCATTATAAATACTCGCACGCATACCGCCAACCGAGCGATGCCCTTTCAATTCGGCGAATCCATTGGCTTCGGCTTGGGTTAAAAAATCTTTATCGAGCGATGCATTGGATAAGATGAAAGGCACGTTCATTCGCGAACGAAATTCGGGTTGCACCGGATTGCTATAAAACGAAGAACGATCGATTGCATTATACAAGCTCGCAGCTTTTCTAATATTGACGGCTTCTATCGCCTCGACACCGCCTGCGGATTTGAGCCATTTCAACACCAAACCGACCAAATACCAATTGTAAGATGCCGGCGTGTTTAACATCGATTGATTCTTGGCCTGTACCGCGTAATTGAATACATCAGGCAAACGGGAGTCGACCTCACCGATCAAATCATCGCGTACGATCACGACGGTAACTCCGGCAGGCCCCATATTTTTCTGGGTTCCGGCATAGATCAAGCCGAATTGGCTTACGTCGACTTTGCGCGACAAAATATTCGACGACATGTCGGCAACCAACGGCAATCCTTGCGCATCCGGGATAAACGGAAATTCAACGCCGTGTATAGTTTCGTTCGAGGTGTAGTGCAAATACGCCGCATTCGGATCGATTTGCCATCCGGTCACAACGGGAATTGTGGTGAATTTTTCGGATTCGGAACTGGCCGAAACAATCGCCTCGCAAAACCGCCCGCCATCCTTGATCGCTTTCTCGGACCAGGCTCCGGTATTGATATAGCAAGCTTTAGTCTTGCCTCGCAATAGATTCAAAGGAATGAATGAAAACTGGCCGGTCGCGCCGCCTTGTAGAAACAAGACCTTATAATTGTCGGGAATCGCCATCAATTCGCGCAAATCGACTTCCAATTGTTCGGCAATATTCGAAAAATGCTTGCCACGATGACTCATTTCCATCACCGACATGCCGCTAGCCTGCCATTCAAGCATTTCATCGCGCGCCTGCCGAAGTACCGCTTCGGGTAATGCCGACGGTCCCGCGCTAAAGTTATATATTCTGGCCATTATTCTTGCTCTCCCGAGTCCTGTTCTATCTCTGTTTCATTATCGATTTCCCCACCCAAATCGGACTCCGCTTCCATTCCTGCGTCCTCGTCTTCGGCCAAACCTTCAATTCGATCGACTCCAACCACTTTTTCGTTTTTATCGAGACGAATAACCGTAACGCCTTGCGTATTACGGCCGACGATCGAAATTTCATCCACGCGGGTTCTGACCAAGGTGCCGCCGTTGGTAATCAACATGATTTCATCGCGCTCGGACACCAATACCGCACCAACGACATTACCATTGCGCTCGGATGTCTGTATCGAAATCACGCCCTGCCCGCCTCGGCCTTTACGCACGAATTCTTTTAAATGCGTCCTTTTGCCGTAACCGTTCTCGGTAATCGTCAATACTGTGCCTTCAGCGGATACGATCAGCGAAATAACTTTTTGCCCCGGCTGCAGTCTAATGCCACGCACCCCTGCCGCAGTCCGGCCCATTGAGCGGACGTCCTCTTCGTTGAAACAAACCGCCTTGCCGTCGGTCGAGAATAGTAAAACATTTTGCTGACCGTCGGTCACGGCCACACCGACCAAGGCATCTTCTTCGCGCAAATCGATCGCGATTTTACCGTTGGTGCGCTGACGCTCGAATTCAGGGAGCGGCGTTTTTTTAACTGTGCCGTTCGAGGTTGCCATGAAGATGAACTTATCGGCACTGAACTCTCTAACCGGCAGCAAGGCATTAATGTTTTCCCCGGATTCCAACGGCAGCAGATTGACGAAAGGCTTGCCTCGTGCAGCACGACTTGCGACCGGCAATTGATAAACCTTGAGCCAATAGACTTTGCCTAGCGACGAGAAACATAGAATAGTATCGTGCGTATTCGCAACGATTAATTTGTCGATGAAATCGGTCTCCTTCGTTGCCGTCGCCGATTTACCACGACCGCCGCGCCGCTGCGCTTTGTAATCGTCGAGTGGCTGTGCTTTGACATAACCTTCATGCGATACGGTCACGACCATATCTTCTTCGGTAATTAAATCCTCGTCGGTCAAATCGAGATGATCCTGCAAAATCTCGGTGCGCCGGGCATCGCCGTATTCCGCTTTAATCGCTTCGAGTTCTTCCTTGATAACCTCCATCAACCGGATATCGCTGCCTAGAATTTCCAGATACTCGTCAATCAATTTAAGCAAGTCTCTATATTCATTGACGATTTTTTCTTGTTCGAGGCCGGTTAGACGATGCAGACGCAAATCCAAAATCGCGCTCGCTTGAGTTTCGGATAATCGGTAGTAACCGTCGACCAAGCCGAATTCGGGCGATAATTCCTCGGGCCTGGACCGGTCGGCATCGGCACGATCGAGCAAGGCATTGACCAAGCCGGCTTCCCAAGTCCTGGACAAGAGCCCGGCTTTCGCTTCCGCAGAATCCTTAGCCGATTTAATCAATGCGATCATTTCGTCAATATTGGCCAAAGCAATCGCCAGGCCTTCCAATATATGCGCCCTATCCCTGGCCTTGCGTAAATTGTAAACCGTCCTACGCGTGACGATTTCCCGTCGGTGATCGATAAAGGCCGTGATAATCTCTTTCAGATTCATGCAGTGTGGACGGCCGCCTAAAAGCGCAACCATATTGATACCGAATACCGTCTGCATTTGCGTTTGCTTGTACAGATTATTCAGCACCACTTCGGGAACTTCGCCGCGCCGCAGCTCGATAACCATGCGCATACCATCCTTGTCGGATTCGTCGCGCAAACCTGAGATACCCTCCAGCTTGGCTTCCTTGACCATTTCGGCGATCTTTTCCAACAGCCTGGCTTTGTTCACCTGATACGGCAACTCAGTCGTAATGATCGCATAACGACCGCTCTCGCCGATTTCCTCGAAATGGCAACGAGCTCTTAAATAGACTTTGCCTCTACCCGTGGCATAGGCGCTACGAATCCCGGCCGCGCCGTTGATCGTTGCTGCAGTCGGAAAATCGGGGCCTGGAATAAACTGCATCAACTCCCCAATCGTGATTTCGGGATTTTCGATTTGAGCAAGACACGCACTCACAACCTCGGTTAGGTTATGCGGTGGAATATTAGTCGCCATACCGACCGCGATACCGGACGAACCGTTGATCAAAAGCGTCGGCACCCGCGTTGGCAACACTTTGGGCTCGGATTCCGATTCGTCGTAATTCGGTATGAAATCGACGGTTTCCTTATCGATATCGGCCAATAATTCATGTGCAATCTTGGCCATGCGCACTTCGGTGTAACGCATCGCCGCCGGCGAATCACCGTCGACCGAGCCAAAATTGCCTTGCCCGTCAATCAGCATGTAACGCAGAGAAAACGGCTGCGCCATCCTGACGATCGTGTCATAAACCGCGGTATCGCCATGAGGGTGATATTTACCGATAACGTCACCGACTACACGCGCGGATTTTTTATAAGCTTTGTTCCAGTCATTGCCGAGTTCGCTCATTGCATAGAGAACGCGACGATGTACCGGTTTTAGGCCATCCCGAACGTCGGGTAGTGCTCGACCGACTATAACGCTCATTGCATAGTCGAGATAGGACTGCTTCATCTCGTCTTCGAGATTGACAGGAATAATTTCTTTAGCGAAGTCCGACATTGATCCGTTTTTTACAAAAAATAAAGCCCGTTACCTAAATCGGCAAGCGGTTTCCTTCAATGGGATAATTCCGAAAAGACTTGAAAAAATCCTTAAATCCAATGGAATTACACGAGATACCAAAACTAGGCGATTATAACAAAATGTAGAACGAGAGTCGAAGAGCATACGACTTTATAAAAGCTTATGGCTCTATGTGAAATTCAGTGGGTAAGCAACAAAAGGACAAGAACGCTGCTCAAAGTCAA
>SLIO01000060.1 GCA_007135635.1 Methylomicrobium sp.
GTAATTTTATTTTTTTCAAAATTTATTAAACCTCGATCACTTCAAAATCGTGGGTAATTTCTGCCGTCTTACCCAGCATGATGGATGCGGAACAATATTTTTCCGCCGATAATTTTATAGCGCGCTCTACAGCATTCGCTTTAAGTTCACGACCGGTGACGACAAAATGTAAATGAATTTTGGTGAACACGCTGGGTATCGAGTCCGCACGTTCCGCCGTTAATTCGACACGACAATCGATGATGTCGTTTCTGCCTTTCCGTAAAATGTCCACAACATCGAAAGAAGAACAACCGCCTAATCCGAGCAAAATCATTTCCATCGGACGAGCGCCCATATTACGTCCGCCATGGTCTGGTGAACCGTCCATGACTACCGCATGTCCGCTACCGGTTTCGCCAACAAACATAACACCGTCAACCCATTTAACTTTCGCTTCCATCTGTCTATACCGACTCAATAAAAGTCGCATAGATTACCACACTAGGCTAAATTTAAAAGATCATCATTGTTGATTTTTTTACAAAAATGCGGCACTGTTACGAGAATTTTTTTTACAACATAGTTAGAGGATGATTAGTTGTTATGACCCCTAGTAAGCTCAACCCGGCATATAGAGATGCATTAGACCCTTTCTTACACTTGTGCCATACCAAGTCGTATCCGGCTAAAACCACCATTATTCGTCCCGGCGATACCGGTGACCGTCTTTATTTTATTATCGAAGGCTCTGTCAGTATCGGTGTCGAAGACGAAGACGGCCGTGAATTGATCCTTGCTTATTTAAACAAACATGACTTTATCGGCGAAATTGGTGTATTTAAGCCTATCGAAGCTCGAGAAGTCAGTGTTACCACACGAACGGCCTGCAAATTGGCAGAAATCGGTTATGAAAGGCTCAGACAAGCATTAAAAAAAGAATTGTTAGAGTATGCCCCCGAAATCCTGTCTATGCTAGGCGAACAATTAGCGTCTCGCCTTTTAATCACCAGCCGCAAATTTCGCGACCTCGCTTTCATGGATGTGGAAGGCCGTATCGCTCGCACCCTTCTCGATCTAGCCAAAGAACCGGATGCCGTTACTCACCCGGACGGCATGCAGCTGCGTATTACCCGCCAAGAAATCGGCCGCATTGTCGGTTGTTCTCGGGAAATGGCCGGAAGAGTGCTCAAAGAACTTGAAGATAAAGGTCTGATTACTGCCCATGGCAAAACTATCGTCGTGTTCGGCACCCGTTGACGTAATCACTATTAATCGATGCTTGATAGTTGCCTATGCGGTTCGGGGCTAGCCTACGATCAATGCTGCCAAACCTATCATAACGGTAGCCGGTTTGCCGAAACCGCCGAAAGCTTAATGCGCTCGCGTTTTACCGCCTATGCCCGTCATAATGACGCCTACCTTTTGGCAACCTGGGACCCTGCTAAAAAGCCTCAGTCTATCGATTTTTCCAAAGATAAAACGGTTTGGACCAAACTCGAAATCGTCAACGTCAAAAAGGGCGGCAAAACCGACGTTAAAGGCTTAGTAGAATTTAAAGCCTATTTTAAACTTGATGGCGAAGAGCAAGTCATGCAAGAACTCAGCCGTTTCAAAAAATCCGGCGGACGCTGGTATTATCTTGACGGGCTGGTTAAATCGGTCGGTCAACCCAAAACGGGAAACGACCAAGGTAAAAATGCCCCGTGCTCCTGCGGCAGCGGTAAAAAATTTAAACGCTGCTGCGGACAAAATTAAAGCAACTTTTTTCGCCTCGTTCAGTCTCACTCGAAAAATCCATCAAAAACAAGAGGGGACAGCAATGAATCAGCATTTAGCAGCAATTAGGGCTTACCACGACGCATTATCGATTCCACAAGCCGAATATGGGCTACCCGTCGAAGCTTCCGATATGGATATCATTCTACGTCAGGCTTTATTAATGGACGGCGGCAGTGAAACGTTCAAGGCCATCAAATCCGGCGAAATGGCCGCCATCTTGGCCGGCCTGACTAATCTCGCTTATTATGCACTGGGCGCCATTGCGCTTTCGGGCAATGATGTCAGCGATGAGCCGGTAGGCTGGCGACACGACGGTTTCGTGTTATCGGTCATGAAATTGTTGTCGGAAGAAATCGATCGATGTAAAAACGGCGATGTTCAAAATTATTCGGCGCTTTACTGTTTATGCTCCCATCTCACTAAAGCCTTTTTAAACGCCGACTTCAACGGTGCCTTTCAGTGCGTTCACGCCAATAACATGGCAAGACTGGATGCGATAAAGAATGCCGATAGACTAACTCAATTGCAATTACCGAAAACGCCGGACTTGAGCGAATTTATGTACGAGTAACGCAGCCTAAACCGAAATTGCCGCCTTGATATGTGGGTGAGCCCGGTAATCTAGGATGTCAAAGTCTTCGTATCGATAATCGAAAATCGATTCGGGCTTACGCTTGATCGCTAATCTCGGTAAGGGATAAGGCTCGCGCGTCAGTTGCAGTTTGGCCTGCTCCAAATGATTCAAATACAAATGTACGTCACCGCCGGTCCAAATAAAATCGCCAACTTCCAAACCGCACTGCTGCGCGGCCATATGCGTCAATAACGCATAACTGGCGATATTGAAGGGCAAGCCCAAAAAAGTATCGCAGCTGCGCTGATACAACTGACAAGATAATTTTCCGTCGGCAACATAAAACTGAAACAAGGCATGACAAGGCGCCAATGCCATTTTGCCGTTGGCAACGTTTTGCTGCGGACTGAGGTTTTCATCGGGCAAATCGGCAACATTCCAAGCCGAAACGATCATGCGCCGGCTATTGGGGTTGCTTTTTAATTGCTCTATTACTGCAACAATCTGATCGATACTCGTTTTATCCGGCGCCGGCCACGATCGCCATTGATAACCGTACACCGGCCCCAAGCCACCGTCGGCATCGGCCCATTCGTCCCAAATCGTCACCCCATGCCGATGCAAATAATCCAAACGGGTATCGCCCTGCAAAAACCAAAGCAATTCATGAATGATCGATTTCAAATGAACTTTTTTGGTCGTCACCAACGGAAATCCGTCCGCCAACGAAAAACGCATTTGATGACCGAAAATCGATAAAGTACCGCTACCGGTTCTATCGCCTTTCAACGTCCCTTCGGTTAATATTTTTTCCAATAAATCCAGATATGGCTTCATGCGGTTTTTCTGTGAGCCCAGTAGAACATAAATCCGCCGATTAGTATCATCGGCGTCGACAGTATCTGCCCCATCGTGACCCAATCCAACATCAAATAACCCAAATGCGCATCGGGCATGCGAAAGAATTCGACAAAAAATCGGAAACAGCCGTACAGCATCACAGCCAAACCGGTCGCGGCCATTGTAGGTCTCGGCTTAGCGGTGTAGAACCAAAGTACGATAAATAAGACAAGCCCTTCGAGAAACGCTTCGTAAAGCTGCGAGGGATGACGCGGCAAAGGTCCTGCATTCGGAAACACCATCCCCCAAGGCACATCGGTCGTTCGTCCCCATAATTCAGCATTGATAAAATTGCCGATGCGGCCCGCGCCCAATCCGATCGGCGCCAGCGGCGCGATGATGTCGGTCAATTGCAACATGGTGCAATTATGTTTACGCCCAAAAATCCACATCGCAACAAACACACCGAGCATGCCGCCATGAAAAGACATGCCGCCCTGCCAAATTTTATAAATGATGCTCGGATCGTTCAAAAACTCACTGAAGTTATAAAACAAAATATAACCCAATCGTCCTCCCAATATTACCCCTAGCGCGCCATAAGTAACGAGGTCTTCGATCGCTTCGGGTTTAACCGGAGACCAAGGTTGATCGGCTCTTTTTTTGCCTAACACCCAAACGGCGGCAAATCCGATCAGATACATCAAGCCGTACCAATGGACTTTTACGGGACCCAGACTGAACGCAACAGGA
>SLIO01000340.1 GCA_007135635.1 Methylomicrobium sp.
CCCGATTTGCTAAAGCAACGCGCTGAATGGCTTGGACTAAATCTCGACCTTAGGACTTTCGACACAGCTTCCGCGCGGGTAGCGCAGGAAGCCGGATCAATCAGCGTCTTGCCGGTTAAAATGAATGCCCCGGCGCAATGCGGCCAACTCAACATGGAAAATAGCCGCTATGTACTCAAAACGATCACGCGCGCGACGAAAGGCTGCATTGATGGGTTGTTCGATGCGATGGTGACAGGCCCTGTCCATAAAGGCGTCATTAACGATGCCGGCATCGCTTTCAGCGGCCATACCGAATACATTGCCGGCATCACCGGTGGTCATCCGGTCATGATGTTGGCAACACCGGGACTCAGAGTCGCACTCGTCACAACCCATTTACCGCTTGCCGATGTCGCCGCCGCAATTACGCATAACCGGCTAAGAAGCGTTTTGCGCACCCTAGCCCAGGATTTACAAATGCGCTTCAATCTGGATACCCCCAAAATATTGGTCTGCGGCTTGAATCCTCATGCCGGTGAAAACGGCCATTTGGGGCTGGAAGAGAAAGCAATCATAGAACCGGTGCTGGAAAATCTGCGCGAACAAGGGCTCGACTTGATTGGCCCGCTCCCGGCCGACACACTCTTCACGCCTAAATATCTCGACACGGCCGATGCCGTATTGGCGATGTACCACGACCAGGGACTACCCGTGTTGAAATATAAAGGCTTCGGCAACGCCGTCAACATCACACTGGGTTTACCGATTGTACGCACCTCGGTCGACCACGGCACCGCACTCGACCTGGCCGGCACCGGCACTATCGACACGGGCAGCATCGAATATGCCTTGACAACGGCCCTGGCAATGTCATCACCTTCCCCAAACCGCAAACATGACGCATAAAGCCCGCAAACGTTTTGGTCAGAATTTTTTGACCGATTATTCGATCATCGAAGAAATTCTCGGCAACATCCAGGTCCGACCGGACGAACACTGGGTTGAAATCGGCCCCGGGCAAGGCGCGTTGACGGCACCGTTATTGAACAATGCCATCCGGCTTGATATCGTGGAGTTGGACCGCGACTTGGTGAGCTTGTTGAAAAAGAAATTCGCCGGCAACGAACGTTTGACGATACACAGTGCCGACGCATTGAGTTTCGATTTCCAATCGCTTGCGGCGGACGGCAAACCGCTTAGAGTCATCGGGAACCTCCCCTACAACATCTCCACGCCGCTGCTATTTCATTTATTGGAAAACACATCCTGCATCGCCGATATGCATTTCATGCTGCAAAAAGAAGTCGTGGATCGGATTTGCGCCGAACCCGGCAGCAAAAAATACGGGAGACTGAGCGTGATGTCGCACTATTATTGCGCAGCGGAACATTTATTCGACGTACCGCCGGAAAGTTTCGACCCTGCACCGCAAGTAACGTCATCAATTATCCGTTTGATTCCTCATAACAAACCTCCGGTTTTGGTTAATTCAGTTGCCGACTTGAATAAGGTCGTCGTTCATGCCTTTTCTCAACGCCGTAAAACCATTCGCAACTCATTAAGGAACTTACTTGACGAACAACAAATGGCAGAGCTCGGCATCGACCCGGCCGCGCGCGCCGAAACTTTGTCACTTGAGGACTTTGCGGCATTGAGCCGCAACCTGAAAGAGACTGTCGAATAAACTGCGACAATCTGCTACGCGACAATTTGCCACATTTTCAAAGCAGGATATCTTGCATAAACTGTATGCAACTCTTGAGATGCAAACTTTCAAATACTGCTATTTTTTTAAGAGCGTATATCCTTCTAATATCCTTTTATGCGGCTTTTTAGCCGCATTTTTTTGCCCGGAACTTTACCGAAAGACAGCGCGCGGCTTACAGCTTAAACAAGTCTAAATGGGTCGACTTCCGGAACATCGATCGGCACCGACTCGACCTTCCAAATATCGCGGCAATATTCGGCAATCGTTCGATCCGATGAAAACTTACCCGATCTCGCCGAATTTAGCACCGACATCCGATTCCAGTGCGTTCTGTCGCGGTAAGCCGTATCGATAGAATCCTGGCACTCCCGATAGGCATTAAAATCGGCTAATACCAAATAAGGGTCACTGTAGATCAAATTATCGGTCAAATCACGGAATAAACCGGTATCGCCATGCGAAAAAAAACCATTTCGAATCAGATCAATGGCATCTTTCAAAATCGCATCTTGTTGATACACTTCATTCGAATAATAACCCCGTTCACGGGTTAGGCGCACTTCTTCCGCAGTCATACCGAACAAAAAGAAATTCTCTTCGCCGACTTCCTCGCGAATTTCGATATTTGCGCCATCTAACGTACCGATAGTTAATGCGCCGTTCATCGCGAACTTCATGTTACCGGTTCCGGAAGCCTCTTTTCCTGCGGTGGAAATCTGCTCCGATACTTCGGTAGCGGCATAAATCTGCTGACCGTTCGTGACATTGAAATTCGGTAAGAACACAACCTTGAGACGGTCTTTGGTCGCCGGGTCGTGATTGACAACCCGCCCCACTTCGTTAATCAGCTTAATAATGAGCTTGGCCAAATGATAGCCGGGTGCCGCCTTTCCGGCGAATATGAAGGTGCGCGGATGAATATCAAAATGCGGATCGGTTTTCAGCTTCTGATACAGTGCAATCACATAAAGAATATTCAGATGCTGCCTTTTGTATTCATGAATCCGCTTAGCCTGTACATCGAAAATCGATTCCGGATCGACGCTGACGCCGGTACGTTTATAAAGCGTCAGCGCGAAATCATGCTTGTTGAGCCGTTTAGCATCGTCCCAACGACTTAAAAATTCCGCATCATCCGAAAAACGCTGCAGATTTTGCAGTCTTCCCAATTCCCTTACCCAGCCATCTCCGATCGCTTCACTAATGACCTTGCTGAGTCTGGGATTGCATAATGCCAACCAACGCCTCGGCGTCACGCCGTTAGTTTTATTACTGAACTTCTGAGGCCAAAGACTATAAAAGTCCGTGAGCACATCGCGTTTGAGCAATTCGGTATGTAGCGCCGCAACTCCGTTGATTGCATGACTACCAGCGCAGGCCAAATGTGCCATGCGCACCATCTTCGACCCGTTTTCGTCGATCATCGACATTCTAATGACTTTGGCCGGGTCGTTGAGACAATGCGCCCTGACCTGTTCGAGAAAGCGGCTATTGATTTCGTAAATGATCTCCATCAATCTCGGCAACAAGCGTTCCATCAATTCCACCGGCCAACATTCCAACGCCTCCGGTAACAAGGTGTGATTAGTATAGGCAAACGTCTTTCTCGTGACATTCCAAGCCGTATCCCAAGGCATATCGTGCTCATCAATCAAAAGTCGCATCAACTCGGCGATCGCAATGGCAGGGTGGGTATCGTTCAACTGCACGGCAAACTTTTCATGAAATTGTTCCAGACGGATGCGCTGAGTCTTCATAATCCGCAGCATGTCCTGCAATGAACAAGAAACAAAGAAATATTGCTGCTCCAAACGCAACTGCTTGCCTTGCAACGGCCCGTCGTTTGGATACAAAATCTTGGTCAGATTTTCCGACGAAACCTTTTCCTCGACCGCGCCGTAATAATCGCCTTGATTGAAACGCTCGAAATTAAACGACTCCGGCGCGACAGCCTGCCATAAACGCAGCGTATTCGCAGTATTGTTGCGGTAACCCAGAATCGGCGTATCGTAAGGCACGCCCTTGACCGACCACCCGGGAATCCAATTGACTCGCGTCTCGCCATTGTCGGCCAGATAGCGTTCGGTTCGACCACCTAGCTTAATTTCGACAGCCCACTCAGGCCTGACGATTTCCCAGGGATTGCCGCGAAATAACCATTTGTCGGTTTTCTCGACCTGCCAACCGTCGAAAATCACTTGCTCGAAAATACCGAATTCGTAACGGATACCATAACCG
>SLIO01000045.1 GCA_007135635.1 Methylomicrobium sp.
AGCAGGAGCGGAAGCTTTTCGAACGCGCCCCAAGCAAATCGAAACGTTCGAGGCGGGTTAAATAACCCGCCCCGCGCGAGAAAACAGAGGAACTGATACAATTTACTCATTATTGACTCCGTAAGAGGACTTACAACAATGCAGAAAATCCATTGGCATACGTTTGCCACAGCGGACAAGGTCGCCGCATCCGCCGCACAGCAAATCCTTGCCGCCGCCGAGCAAGCCATCGCGGAAAGAGGCACTTTTAAACTGGTATTGGCTGGAGGAAGCACGCCGGAAAAGGTTTATAAATTGTTGGCCGAAAGTTCGGCTGATTGGCCAAACTGGCACATTTATTACGGCGATGAACGCTGCTTACCGGTCGACCATGCCGACCGCAATAGTAGAATGGCCGGCGCGGTATTTTTGGATAACGTTTCGATTCCAGCCGGGCAAATCAATACGATGCCGGCCGATCTCGGTCCGGAAAAAGCAGCCGAAGCCTACCGCACCACGATCGAACAGGCCGGCCGATTCGATATAGTCTTGTTAGGCATGGGCGAAGACGGACATACCGCGAGTTTGTTTCCCGGGCACGTTCATTCAGCCGATGAAACGGTGCATGCCGTGTTTAATTCGCCGAAACCGCCGCCGGAAAGAATTTCTTTGAGCGCCAAAACCCTAAGCAATAGCCTGCAGGTGTTGTTTTTAGTGACCGGAGCCGGCAAGCAAGAAGCCGTGAAGCAATGGCGTCAAGGAGAAGTGCTGCCGGTCGCATTAATCAGACCGGAAGACGGCGTCGATGTTTATATCGATGAGGCCGCCCTAGTCGATGCTTAATCCAGTGCTCCATAAGCATCTCCCCGAGACCTGCTACTAAGAACACGAAGGAGAGCGAATTTTAAATTTCGGGCCTTTCGTGTTCTTTGTAGTTGAAGTAGGGATTATCGCCAAAGCACAATGCCCGGATTATTGACGACGATATAGCCCCTCGGGTGCCGCCGATAAAACTTATTGTCTACGACAAAATACGGCGAGCCACCCCACATGACTTGATGATGCAGTCTCGGCAATGTGGCGATGACCGCGCCAATCGGCGCATCGACGATGACATAGCCGGATTGAAACGGCTGATAATAAAAGCCGTCGTAAAAATAATAATTCGAACGGTCAACGACTATCCTCGATGCGCCATGTGGCAAAGGTCTGGTCCGGTAACCGGGTTTGTAATAATGCGGATAGGGCGGCGCCGGCGTGTAGTGTTGCCGAGGCGTCTTATGTATGCGTGATCGCGGCGCTTGCGGCGGCGCGGTCCGCTGTTTCGAATGACTGTGCCGGGTCGAGCGAGGCCAGTGGTCTTGAGCATAGACGGCGCTATTCATCAACAGCATCGCACTTATAGCCAAGGCGACTATTTTTGTTAGACTTTTCATAACGATCTCCCGGTGGTACCGAGCGAAACCGCTATCCGTCCCTGGTTTGCGGTTGCATTTTGCCGCGCGAAGTATACCTTCTCAGCCCTGCTCTTTGTAAAGCGCCAAGAAGATCAAGTCGCTACGCTTATTGTGCGTCGACAGCTTTGCCGGATTTTCTTTCCTGTCTTTCCTGGCGTCTATCTTGACGTTTTTCCTGGCGTTTTTCCTGCCATTTTTCATGACGCTGCTGTCTTAACGCTTCCATTTTTTGCATTTGCTCTTCATTCAGAACTTCCTGCATGCGGCCGCGGGTTTCTTCGTGTATTGCTCTGTATTTTTCATGCTGTTCTTTGAAGATGGACTCCAGCTTAGTGCGCTGATCTTCAGTCAAGTCCAAATCCTTGGTCAAGCGTTCTATTCTTTGTCCATGACGGCCTTCCATATCGCCTTTTCCGCCGCCGGGAGGGAATGCGGCCGCAGTTAACGGAAGTGCCAATGCCAATGCGATTGCGATGATTTTTTTGTTCATGATCTTATCCTCTTCGGGTTGGTGATAAAAGAACGGTTTATCTCCGCTCTTGGTTATTAATATAAACGCCAAATGCGTAAACAATTTGCAGCAATTATGGAAACATTGTGAAAGTGTATGACAAAGGCAAAAACTCAAAACCCTCTTTTGCCAGTAACGCCTAGATAAAAATAGCGATTTACCCTATCCCTGAAAAAAAAAAAAAAAATAGCTATATAAAACAATTTTCTATGGTTGAAAATTGAAAGCTAATTTAGTTTTTCGTATATATTCAGATCCCCTCCGCTGTTTCCCATACTCCGGAAGCTGTGAAAGTATTCGCGAATACATCTTAAAAATTCATTCACCATGAATAACATAATTGAATACTTTCACAGGCTCTCCGGTTTGGGAAACCCTTCACGTATGCTCTTGCTTACCGGTTTCGACAAGCTCTTGCCCTGAGCTTGTCGAAGGGGGAGCTTCTCGTACTGCATTCCCAAGCAAAGAACTTGGGAACGAGCGAACTGCTTACCACTTACTGCTCACCGTTAACCTGTAGTTCGTAACGGTAGCCGGCGCCGTAAACCGAGTGGACTAATTCCTGTCCCGGTAACAAGTCCGACAATTTCTTACGCAACTTCTTAATATGACTATCGATCGTGCGATCGGAAACGATTCGCTGATCTTGATAAATCAAGTCCATTAATTTCGACCGCGAAAAAATTCGTCCGGGTTGATCGTATAAGGCCTGCAACAATTGAAATTCCACCGCAGTCAACTCGGTTTCCTTATGACCCGCCCGGACCCGAAAACTTTCCGGAACGAGCGATATCGGACCTTCGGTCCCGCTTTCCTCTTGCGGCTGCAACCTGCGTAAAACCGCCTTGACGCGCGCAACCATTTCGCGCGGACTAAATGGTTTACAAATATAATCATCCGCGCCTAATTCTAAGCCCAACAACCTATCGACTTCTTCGATACGTGCAGTCACGATGATAATCGGCACGAAACTGAAAGCCCGTATTTCGCGGCAAATCTCCAGCCCATCCTTACCCGGCAGCATTAAATCCAATAAAATCAAATCGACCGGATTTTTCTTAAACCAGGGTACCACTTTAAGACCATCATCGAGACAATCGGTTGCATAACCGGCATTGTGGAGATAATCCGCCTCCAGCCTGGCCAGCTTGAGTTCGTCTTCTACGATCAAAATACGGCTCATAAAAATACTCCTCGGGTCAAAAATATTCCTCAGATCAAAAGCCTCCTATAGCCAACCGCCTTAGCTAACATGAATGCAGCTTTTCTAGGATATTAACGGTAGCGTAATACGGATGTTAAGCCCGCCCAACTCAGACTTTCCAGCTGTCATCGTGCCGTTGTGTGCACGGACGATATTCGCGCAAATGGCAAGCCCCAATCCTGCGCCGCCATGGTGCCGGCTACGCGAACTTTCGACTCGGTAAAAGCGATCGAATAAATGCGCGATTTCCTTTTCGGGTACGCCGGGTGCGCTATCGGAAAACTCGACATGCAACAAACCGCCTTTTTGCAAAACGTCGATTTTCAAACAACCGCCCGGATCGGTATATTTGGCGCTGTTGTTCAATAGGTTACGAAATAATTGCGACAAGCGGTCCGGGTCGGCATGAATGCGCACGGTTTTAGTCAACCGATTATGTAACTGCAAGCGGATTTGTCGGTTATCGAATTCCGGCGATAATGCGGCGGTGTTTTCACGCAGCACTGACATCGGGTCGAGCGCTTGCTTTCGATAGCTTAGCGCTCCCTGATCGGAAAGCGCTAATTGATAAAGATCCTCCGTCAAACGATTCAGTCTCATAACATCACCAAACAACGAATCGACCGCTTCAGCTGTCAGCGGACGGATTCCGTCTTGCAAGGCCTCCAATTCTCCATGCAATACCGCCAAAGGCGTGCGCAATTCGTGGGAAATATCGGCGACCCAGCGCCGCCTCGATTGTTCGGATCCTTCCAACGCCATTGCCAATTCGTTAAAATCGCGCGCCAAATCGCCTAATTCGTCGGACGATTCGACCGGCAGCCGAACGTCGTATCGGCCGATGGCAAGCGCTTTCGCCGCCGTGGTAATCCGTCTTAGCGGTCTGCCCAGCATGTAAGCCAATAACCAGGCCAGAAAGGCGGAAAGTAATATCATCAATAAGGCAATCCAGACGAAGGATTTAGCCTGACCCTCGATAAACCTTATCTCGCCGGGCTGACTGACCGTTTTCCCCGGTAACATCCCCAAATACCCGACAATGCTGTCCCGATAATAGATAGGCTCCAGTTCCAATTGCTCAACGGCATCGGCGCGCCCGAAAATGATCGTTCGATCGTCACGTAACAGCATGACACGCAATTGCAAAGGCGTATAACGCCGACTCATCGAATCTTCCGGTAAAGTCGGCGGCCAAAAATCGGCTGGCTCGCTTTGCGCCTGCTCGATCAAAATAGGCGGTGGGCGATGACGGCGATGATCGGCTTGCCACAATAAATGAATCCACAACTGCTTATTGCCGGCCAACTTTTCCCAATTTTGTTCTTCGGCATAATAATCGCCAAGCGTTTCGATTAGTGCCGTCACCCGTTCTTGCTGTCTCGACTTGATAAATTCGCTAAAACCCCGATCCAAAGACCAGCGCATGAACGCATACATCCCCGAAACAACCAACAGGGTAGTCATTAAAAAGGTCAGAAATAATTTGATTCGTATTGATTGGCGCATAAGCTTACCCCATCACCCGATAGCCTATTGTCGCCTGGAATTGTGCAAATATTAAGGAGCGCTAGCCGTTCAGCACCCGGAATAAAATTTCCTTCACATTTTGCGGTTCGAACGGCTTGTCGCAAATCGCCGATACCCCGGCTTGTTGAACTTGATCCAAACGGGTTTCGTTCGATTCGCTGGTCACCATGAGAATCGGTATGAAGGCATTTTGCCGGTCGTTTCGGATATGGCTGATCAATTCCATGCCGTCCATTTCCGGCATATTGTAATCGGTCACGATTAAATCGAAGGCTTCGCCAGTCGTTTGAAATAGCTCGGCCGCCGCTTTGCCGTCATTGGCCGTAGTAATCTGAGTAATACCCATGTTATTCAACACCCGTACGATATGCTTACGCGCCATCGAACTGTCGTCGACCACCAATACGCGCAATGCCTCGATCGCATAATTGTCCAACTCGAGCTCTTCCGGTTCGATGAATTCGATCGTCGAACGTAAGGCTCTGCGCAAATTGTCATGGTCGAATGGCTTGGGTAAGATTGCCATGACACCGGCCTGCCGGATCGGGTCCAAGGCCGAAAACCGGGTCTCGCTGGAAATCAACATAAACGGAATGTCGTTAAGTTCTTCATTGGCTTTGATTTTGACAATCATCTCGGCAGCCGTCATGTCCGGCAAATACATACTGCTGATGATTAAATCGGGTTTATAATCGGCCAATATCGTTAAAGCCGACTCGCCTGAACTTGCCCCTTCAATATTGGCAATCCCTTCTTCCTTAAGATGTTTGATGATGACTTTAAGCTGCGTTGAGGATGGCTCGACCAGTAAAATCGACAGGTCTTTTATGTTTAAAGATGTCATAAGCGTTTCCTTGATCCGTTACCGTTGCGGTTAGCGGTTAGCGGTTAGCGGTTAGCGGAATTTTGAAAGCAATCTTTCCCTTGTCAAAGTAAGTTTTCTCCCTGTTAACGGCTAACCGTTTACTACTGACTCAATATTTCTAACGTTCCCGGATCTAAAGTTTAGAGGTATTCCTGACCTTTTGCTGTCTGGTACCCGAATTTAATCGCGATAATTTTTTTCGAATGAAATCAATAAACCGGAACCTTTGTAATATAATCACGCGCACGGTTTTGGCTTTTAATAAATTAAATTCAGTCGAAGCAATAAAACTATAAAATCAGAGCTAAAAAGGCCCGCTAAAACCGGGATCTCTATAACTATAAAAAATGAGGATAAGAATTATGTGTTGGAGTGGAGAAGCATCGACCGTTTTGGCGGCCGCTGGGCTGTCAACGGCGGTTTATGTCGCCAGGAAAGGCGAATCGAACGAGTTGTGGATCCCATTGGTGTATTTTGCACTGATGGAACTCTTGCAAGCGGCAACCTACGTTTACATTAATTTATGCGACAATCCGAATAATCAGATATTGACGCTTTTCGGTTATGTTCACATCGCTTTTCAGCCATTTTTCGTCAACATGGTCGCGATGTATTTCATTCCGGAAAGCATTAAATTGAAAATACGCACGACCGTTTATACGATTTGCGCGATGGGCTCGTTGGCGATGCTGGTTAAGATGTTTCCTTTCGATTGGGCCGGTTCGTGTCAAATCGGCGTCGAAGGTTTTTGCGGACCGGCAACCTGCTCGGTATCCGGCGATTGGCATATTGCTTGGCAAATGCCGTTGAACGGCATCATGTCTGAACCGCAAAGCTGGTTATTCGGTTTCGACTGGGGACTGCATGCCTTTACTTACATTTTGGTATCTTTCTACCTACCACTCATGTATGGGTCTTGGCGCTTTGTCGGCTTTCATTATTTGATAGGACCATTCGTTTCAGACCTGACCACTACCGACCCGAACGAATATGCGGCAGTTTGGTGTCTGTTTTCGATCGCCTTATGTGTATCGGTAATCAAAACGCCAATCCGCAAGCATTTACATGTCAAAACATGGCCGTATTATCGCCGAGAAGTGTCGGACGCGTTATAACGATATTACCAGTGCATAGGAATGGGCAAATTCTTGTCCATTCCTAACTCGTTGAAATTCTCACTGCGATACCAAAATCATGCTCAGTTACCGCCACGGATTTCATGCCGGCAATTTCGCCGATGTACTCAAACACAGCTTGCTTTGCCTGGCAATCGCCGAGCTCAAGAAAAAAGACAAACCCTTCGTTTATATCGACACGCATGCCGGCGCCGGCGCCTATTCGCTGAAGTCGCTTTATGCCGAAAAAACCGGCGAATACCGGCAAGGCATCGGTCGTCTCTATGCTTACCCAACTGTTCATCCCTTGCTTGAAAATTATCTTGGTATCGTTCGCTCGATCAACTCGGATAAGAAACTGAGCGATTATCCGGGTTCGCCGGAATTAGTACGATCATTGATGCGGCACCAGGACAGAATGCAGCTGAGTGAATTGCACAGTAGCGACTTTACGGACTTGCAAGAACGCTATCGTAACGACTGCCAAATCACGGTTGCTCAAGAAGACGGCTTAAAAAATCTATTAAAAAAACTGCCGCCGGTACAAAAAAGAGGATTGATTTTTATCGATCCGAGTTACGAAGTGAAGGAGGATTATAGTCGCGTGGTTGAAACGCTCGCAAAAGCGTACCGGCGTTTCGCCACCGGGGTGTATTGCCTTTGGTATCCTGTGATACGCCGGGTAACGACCGATATTCTAATGACCGCACTTGCCGAAACGGGTATCAGGAAACAGTTGCGAATCGAACACTGCATGCTTCCGGACAGCGAGGAATTAGGCATGACCGGATCGGGCTTATTGTTCATCAATCCTCCTTGGCAATTGGAAAGTCAGGCCCGAGAATTATTGCCTTGGTTGAACGATAAGCTTGCGGATGGCTCGGGGACTTGGTCGGTCGATTGGCTGGTTCCGGAATAATAATATGACGAGATAAACCTAAATTCGGCAATTCAACCATTAAGCAAATGAAGTTCATTAAGTCTTTCAAGGATTTGCCAAAATATTTTTGAACACCTTTTATAGTTAAGCAAATTAAGCTATTGAATTCACTTCGTATTCTTCATGCGCTTGAGGGTGAAATGCTTTTTCTAGTATAAAGCCACTGTTCAAGATTTTCCTTCGATTTTTCCATCCACGATACGTATCTTGCGCTTGGCACGTCCACCGATCGCTTGATCGTGAGTAATCACGATCAAAGTTACGCCTTGTTCGTTAAGACGCTCCAATAAATCGATGATTTCGGCTCCCGATTTGCTGTCGAGATTGCCGGTCGGCTCGTCAGCCAGAAGAATGCCGGGATTCATGATCATCGCGCGGGCAATCGCAACACGTTGCAACTGGCCGCCGGATAATTGATCAGGCCGATGACCGGCTCGATCTGATAATCCGACTTGCTTCAAGGCTGCTTCGATTCGCTGTTGCCGCTCCTTACGATCGATTCCGGCCAACATCATCGGCATTTCGACATTTTCGGCGGCAGTTAGGCGTGGGATCAAATGAAAAAACTGGAACACGAAGCCGATGTTTTCGCGGCGCACCTTCGCCAATTCGTCATCGCTATACTGAGTAATATCGCGGTCGTTTAAAAAATAGCGCCCCGAACTCGGTTGGTCCAACAATGCAAT
Source organism: Methylomicrobium sp. (assembly GCA_007135635.1). GTDB lineage: Bacteria > Pseudomonadota > Gammaproteobacteria > Methylococcales > Methylomonadaceae > Methylotuvimicrobium. The sequence goes on from SLIO01000045.1 coordinate 8,285, forward strand.
TACGTTCAACAGAGTCGACTTGCCGGAACCCGAAGGCCCCATCACCGATAAGTATTCTCCGTGCGCAATGGCCAGATCGATACCGTCAAGCGCATGCACGCTTTGATCCCCGACTTCAAAATATCGGTGTATGCCTTCGAGACGAATCATTGCTTTTCGCGCACCGCAACGCCTGCCTCAATACCTTCTTGGCCTACCGAGAATACAACTCGGTCGCCTTTGTCGAGCCCCGACACGACTTCGGTAAAATTCCAATTCGCCAAGCCCGGTTCGAAGCGGCGCTCATCAAGAACGCCGTCAGCTCCAATTAACAAAACCCGCTCGGTACCTAAAATAGCCTCGGCGGGCAATCTCAAAGCACTGTCCTTGCGCGCCAACAGCACTTCGACATCGGCACTGTAACCGGGCATCAAGCCTTCAAGGTCTTCGGGTTCGGTTAATTTAACTTCGACTTCGACGGTACGCGCCTGTTTTTCCTTTTCCAACACATAAGGCGCAATGCGTGAGACTTTGCCGGAACAACGCTCGCCGCTAAATGCATCGAGCGACACGCAAGCCTGCATGCCGACTCGAATTGGCGAGGCATCGACTTCATCGATCGGCGCCGAGACATACAAACAACTGAGATCCAGCAAATCGATCGGCGGTAACGTGAGAATGCCGGGGGGCGACGGAGTGACGAATTCACCCACTTCGGCATTAACTTCGGCGACTACGCCGTCGAATGGCGCGCGTATCGTCGTACGCTCGACGGCAGCCTTGGCTACATTCAAATTCGCAATACCGACCTCGATGTTATTGCGAGCGGATCGGCAATTGGCTTGTTGCGCCTTGGCCTGGGTCACGGCCTTGTCGACCATATCGACCGAAACGAATTGTTGGCTGTGTTGCAACTTAACCAGTCGGTCGGCCTCCCGGCCGGCACCGGCGGCGAGTTCGCAAATTTGTTCGGCATTGGCCCGATTGACTTTGATCTGTGCCGCTTGAAGCTGCACTTGCGCCTTCAAGTCGTCGTTCCAAATTTCGAGCAGCAATTGATTTTGTTTGACGCTGTCGCCTTCAACCACATGCAGAGCCGCCACCTGCCCGCCGGTAGCAGGGGCCAAATAAGCCCTGCGGCACGCCTTGACGGTGCCAACCCGGGTATTTGACACGGTCGCCTTGACCTCGCCCTTTGTCAAAGTATAAACCTCGACCTCGAGCGGTTTGGGCCGTTTCGCATAATAATATCCGCCAATGACAATGGCCAGCACCGCAAGACCAATCAGTGCCGTTCGACTCATTGCGTCAAGCGCTGTTCCAAATTAGTCCGCAAAACGTTCAAAAAATCTTCGGTAGTCAAATAATGCGAGTCATTTAAATCTTCGCCATGAATACACAGTGCCAAGTCTTTGGTCATTTGCCCCGCTTCGACGGTTTCGACGCAGACTTTCTCGAGCGTATCGCAAAAATCAATCAAGGCCTGATTGCCGTCCAGCTTGCCTCGAAACGCAAGGCCCCGCGTCCAGGCGAAAATCGATGCTATCGGGTTGGTCGAGGTTTTTTTGCCTTGTTGATGCATGCGGTAATGCCGCGTTACGGTGCCATGAGCGGCTTCGGCTTCCATGGTGTTACCGTCCGGCGTTACCAGGGTTGAAGTCATCAGTCCCAACGAACCGAAGCCTTGCGCGACCGTATCGGATTGCACATCGCCGTCGTAATTCTTGCAAGCCCAAACAAATGCGCCGTTCCATTTCAAAGCCGATGCGACCATGTCGTCGATCAATTTATGTTCGTAAGTAATACCTTTCTCGGCGAAACGATCCTTATATTCGGCTTGATAGATCGCTTCGAAAATATCTTTGAAGCGGCCGTCGTATTTTTTCAGAATCGTGTTCTTGGTCGACAAGTACAACGGCCAGCCCCGATCCAGTGCGACATTGAAACAACTGCGCGCAAAGCCTGATATCGACTCGTCGGTGTTGTACATCGCCAACGCCACACCGTCGCCTTCAAAATGATAAACTTCAAAATCCTGAACGTCGCCGCCGTCGTCCGGCGTAAAGCTGATGCGCAGCGTGCCTTTGCCTTTCGTTAAAAAATCGGTCGCGCGGTATTGATCGCCGAAGGCATGACGGCCGATACAGATCGGCTGCGTCCAATTCGGTACCAACCGTGGCACATTTCGGCAAATGATCGGCTCGCGAAACACGGTGCCGTCGAGAATGTTCCGTATCGTGCCGTTCGGCGATTTGTACATTTTCTTCAGATTGAATTCTTCGACACGCGCTTCGTCCGGCGTAATTGTCGCGCATTTTATGCCGACGCCGTGTTTTTTGATCGCATGCGCGGCATCGATTGTAATTTGATCCTCGGTCGCATCGCGTTTTTGAATGCTCAAATCGTAATAGTCGATCGTCAGATCCAGATAAGGCAGAATCAATTCTTGCTTGATAAAGTGCCAAATGATTCGGGTCATTTCGTCGCCGTCTAATTCGACAACCGGTGATTTAACAGGGATTTTATTCATGCCGCGCTCCTATTATTTTGGGATAGGTAAAGTATACCGCTAATTGCTTTCAAAAACTGCGATTGCAAAAAGCCTATTCACTAGGCTTTTCTTGTTCGTCTGTCACACCCTCGCCGGCTTCGCCCTCCTCAGCTACCGGCTCGGCCTCTTCAGCTTGCGGCGCGTCCTGGGCCTCTGCTTGTTCAAGGATTTTGATGATTCGCTGATTACCGACTTTTTTCGCTCGACCCAGTACGGTGATCTTTTGGTTGTCTTTTGCATTGACATCGGCACCAGCCGTTATTAGTAAGGTAACGATATTTTCATGACTAAAAATCAATGCATCCATCAACGCCGTTGTCCCGGTATTATCAGCCATGTTCACATCGGCACCGTAAGCCAACAGGGTTTGCACGATCCGCGCATTACCGCCGAAACTTGCCCCCATCAAAGCCGTGCGCCCGCCGGGTGTAGCGCTATTAACATCGAAACCTTGAGCCAGTAACGCTTCGACTCGGGCCTGATTACCGCCGGCTGCGGCAGAAAACAAATCAACTGCGCTTGTCGCATAAGTGTTCAACGGCAACAAAAGTAATAGTAGTCTGAGTGCTTTTTGAATTCCCATGTCGAATAGTTTCTTGCGTTTAAAACTGAGTTAAGTTGAAATATCAATCAATTTTCTACTCATAACTTATAACATCGGCTGATGAGCACAAAAAATAAAATAATGGTTGAGGCTACCCCTCATTTCATCGAAACGCAATCGTATCCTGAAGATGGTCGCTATGTTTTTGCCTATACGATTACGATTACCAATGCCGGCAATATTCCGGCGAAACTTTTAACCCGGCATTGGCTGATTACCGATGCCAACGGCAAAGTACAAGAAGTTTCGGGCGAAGGCGTCATCGGCGAACAACCCTATCTCAAACCCGGCGAATCATTCCGTTATACCAGCGGCGCTATGATCGAAACGCCGGTTGGCGTGATGCAAGGTAAATATTCGATGCGTTCCGATGACGGCGAGGATTTTGAAGCTTATATTCCTAAGTTTACGCTGTCGATTCCTAGAACCCTACACTGACCATGTCCATTTATGCGATTGGCGATATTCAAGGTTGCTACGATGACTTGCTCAGACTGTTGGATGCGCTTCGATTCAATGAAAACACCGATCAAATCTGGTTTGCGGGCGACTTGGTCAACCGAGGACCTAAATCACTGGAAACCCTGCGCTTCGTAAGATCGCTTGGAGCCTCGGCCGTGACCGTGCTGGGCAATCACGATTTACACTTGCTCGCCACAGCTTGCTCGATTAGATCTGAGCGCAAAAAAGACTCGTTGAGTGAGATCCTTGATACACCGGACCGCGACGAACTGCTCGATTGGCTTAGGCACCGACCGCTGTTCCATCACAATGACGACTTTTGTCTCGTGCATGCCGGCCTGCCCCCACAATGGGACTTCGACACGACCCGCGAAATGGCCGCTCTGGCGGAAAACGCGCTGCAAGATGCCAATTATGCCGATTTTCTCAAGGACATGTACGGCAACAAGCCGAACCTATGGTCGCCGCAATTAAAAGGCGTCGAGCGGCTGCGTTTTATTATCAATTGTTTTACGCGCATGCGCTATTGCGATGACAGCGGTAAGCTCGATTTTATTCATAACGGGCCGCCCGGCACCCAACACAAAAGTCTAAAACCCTGGTTTGAAATATCCAACCGTAAAAACGCCGATCTGCGCATCGTATTCGGGCATTGGTCCTCGCTCGGTTACTATCGGGGCAATAACTGTTATTGCATCGACACCGGCTGTCTCTGGGGCGGCGCATTGACCGCGTTACATTTGGGCGAGAATGTTTTCCGGGTCAGTATCGATTGCGAAGGCGTTATGAAACCAAGGCAGAAAAAGAACTGATTTATTGGTATTTCAATTTTCGGGTATTCGAAATCAGGTGTTAACAAGCAAGGTACCATCGCTGCTAGTGCATCCTTATTCGCGTGTCTTTTGACGCCATAGAGTTGAATATCGGACTAGATATTGATCCTGAGTTTGTTTACAGCAAGCGCCAGCGTTCATCCGCACAACAAGTCGCTACAACCTGCGCGTGGCCGCGATTGTGAATTCGCCACTCTTGATAGTTTACGTTGAGGTTTTTACCAAGCCAAGGTCCCTATATTAACAACCTCTCCGGAACGGTTTGACCATTCAACTATCGATAAGATCAGGATGAAAGTTTAGCTCCGGTAATTTTAGAGTTTACCTTTCCGTTTTAAATTTACAAATTAGCAGATATTTTATGACCAAGCTTCCCGACGTCTCCATGCTATCCCCGCATGAAAAAATACAACTTTTCGATTTGCTGAAAAATGAACTTCAAGAATATTTAAATGAAAGCGAAACAGCGCTGAGCTTTTATAATTTGAAAGTCACTTATGAAAATGTTCTTTGCCTAGCATCGGACAAGCATGAGGCGCTTGAAATTCTCGAGGAAAACATACAAAGCCTGTGCAAAGATTTCCAGGTTAATGAAGTAACTCTGATCGATTTAGTTAATTCCAGATACAACCTGATAGCGGACGATAAACTGCTCGCCGAGGAAATTAAGGACGATTTAAAAGCCTTGTGGGAATTAGAGGCGGATGGCCTGTGGAACAAGGAAAATTTGCTTACCTATTTTGACTTGATAAAGTCCGACCATGTGAAAAAACTGTTGCAACAGCATATAGACCAGTTTTGAAGGCAAAATAGAATTACATTGCATTGCTTGAAATAATCCGATATACAAAAACTCAATTTTGTCAAAAAACAATCGTAAGTATTCAGTCCCCCTCTTTGAAAAAGAGGGGCTAGGGGAGATTTTTTAAATAAATCCCCCTCAATCCCCCTTTTTCAGAGGGGGAGGCCAACAATTACGTCTGAATTGCAGTAATTTGCCAACGGGGTCTGAATACTTACAAACAATCTGTTCGCGAAGAAAAATGAAAAATACTCTTGAAATAAAATGGCCTTGGGAAATGATCTGGATCGAATATGCGGACGAGATTATTGCCCAGATTAAGGAGGCTTTACCTCCGAATCATGAGATACAGACGCATGAGATATTCCCCGGAATCAAGTGGGATCGACGCCCCATCTTTATCGTCGATGACGACACCACAGGGCAACGGATTTTAATGAACTTTGAAAAAATGAAACGATGGAAGAAAACGAAGTTCAAGGTTCCAACGATGAAGGTATTCAAAGACAACGCGGAAATTAGGGCAATGATGGAGAGCGACCACCTGGCGGAATGCGCAAAGTACAACAAGGATGGGAGTCTGAAATGAGGGCCTAGTTGAAAAATAAAAAAACGGTCTTTTTATTTCCCATATCCAAAAATAGCTATGAATCTAGACCTAACCCTGAGGTATCCCCACAAATTACGCCTTTCCCAGAGTTCTGAAATAATCAACCAAGAGAGCCTGAGCGTGTTCCAATAAATTTTCCGGTAATTCAAATACCACATATTGGCAAGCAATTCGGGCAAGAAAAATGACCGCATAGGGCGAACGGTCACGGTTACTGCAGACTTTGATTTGCCGTTCGATGGCAGTGCCCTTCAAGCCCAGCCCAATCAGCCAAAGCGCAAAAATGATAAGCGCCGCAATCAATAATAAATTCGCGCGTCGTTCGGCATTTATCCGGCTATCTTGAGTTAAGTCGGCCCCGTAATGCGTGCTTTTGG
>SLIO01000302.1 GCA_007135635.1 Methylomicrobium sp.
ATGGTTCGCAATCCCCTTGCCCCGGTTTTTCTTTCCATAGACTTACGAGCTATGGCATGCAGAGAGTCTTCTCTAAACTCCAACTCAGCCCCCTCCATTTCGAACAAGTGTTGATATTGCTTGATAAGAGCATTCTTCGGTTCGGTTAAAATCTTAACTAGCGCTTCTTCATCCAATTCTTCCAGCGTTGCAACAACCGGCAGACGACCGACAAACTCAGGAATCAAGCCATACTTGATCAAATCCTCAGCTTCGACCTGAGCAAAGATTTCACCGACATTCTTGTCGTTATCCTTGGCCTTGACCTCGGCGGAAAAACCGATGCCACCCTTCTCTGAACGGGCTTTGATCACACGATCCAATCCCGCAAATGCGCCACCTACAATAAAAAGAATATTTGCCGTATTGACTTGCAAAAACTCCTGCTGAGGATGCTTGCGACCGCCTTGCGGAGGTACTGAGGCAACCGTACCTTCGATCAACTTCAGCAACGCTTGCTGCACACCTTCACCGGAAACATCGCGAGTAATCGACGGATTATCGGCCTTTCGGGAAATCTTATCGATTTCATCTATGTATACAATACCCGATTCCGCTTTTTCTACATCGTAATCGCATTTCTGCAGAATCTTTTGAATGATGTTTTCAACATCTTCACCGACATATCCGGCTTCGGTTAATGTGGTTGCATCGGCAATTGTGAACGGAACGTCCAGCAATCTAGCTAACGTTTCGGCCAACAGAGTCTTTCCTGACCCGGTCGGACCAATCAGGAGAATATTACTCTTCGCCAGTTCAACTTCATCTTTTCTGGATTTGCTGCGTAAACGTTTGTAGTGATTATAAACCGCCACAGCCAAAGTTTTCTTGGCGCGCTCCTGGCCGATAACATATTCATCCAGCACGTTTTTAATTTCTAGCGGTTTCGGCAGAGAACCATCGCCTTCCGAAGACTCATCCAACAATTCATCCCTGATAATATCGTTACACAATTCGACACACTCGTCGCAAATATATACCGAGGGACCTGCAATCAGTTTTCTGACTTCATGCTGGCTTTTACCGCAAAAAGAACAATAAAGAAGCTTATCGTCATCTTTACCGCTTTTGTCATTACTCATAAATAGACTCCCACATACCCCAAGACTGAAGTATTCGCATCAATCGATTCAGTGAAAAGGACATCCCAATCCTTACCAAATAGTTATTTGATCGTTTCGCCGACACGACTGGTCAGCACCTTATCGATCAAACCGTATTCGACCGCATCGATAGCACTTAAAAAATTATCTCTATCAGTATCGTGCTGAATCTTTTCGATGGGCTGCCCGGTATGTAAAGCTAAAACTTTATTGAGCTTCTCCCTGATTGATAGTATTTCACGGGCATGAATATCGATATCGGAAGCCTGGCCTTGAAAACCGCCTAAGGGTTGATGAATCATCATTCGCGAATGAGGCAGACAAAATCGTTTGCCTTTCGCACCGCCGGTCAATAACAATGCCCCCATACTGGCGGCCTGACCGATGCACATTGTGCTGACATCGGGCTTGATAAATTGCATCGTATCGTAAATCGACATGCCTGCGGTCACTGAGCCACCCGGCGAGTTTATGTACAGGTGGATATCTTTATCCGGGTTTTCCGATTCGAGAAACAATAACTGCGCAACAACCAGGTTGGCCATATAGTCTTCAACTTGACCTACCAAAAAAATCACGCGCTCTTTGAGCAATCGGGAATAAATATCGAACGAACGTTCACCCCGAGCGGTTTGTTCAATGACGATAGGGACCAAACCGCCGGCAGCCTGTGGTTGCATGCTATTATTCAACTCATTTCGATAGTGCATTTGCATTCCTAATATCTGTTACTTCTTACCCATGATAGCATCGAAACTGACTTTTTCCTCGGTGACTTTAGCTCTTTCGACAATCCATTCAACAGTTTGATCTTCCAAAACCAGTTGTCGTATTTCATTCAGACGATTTTCATCGGAATAATACCAATTAATAACATCCTGAGACCGTTCGTAACTTTGCGCCATATCTTCAATCGTCGATCGCACTTTCGCTTCATCGACTTTAATATTGTTGGCCTGAATAACTTCGCTCAGAATCAAGCCTAAAGCAACTCTTCGGCGCGCCTGTTCCTCAAAAACATCCCTCGGTAATTCAGATTCGTCTAATTTGCGGTTTTGCTTTTTAGCGTTTTCGGCATAAGGCTTGATTATTTCCTCGACTTCCTGATCGACAAGCGTTTTCGGTAATGAAACCGAAATATTGGCATACAAGCTATCCATCACGGCAGTTTTTAAATTGCTGCGCAAAGCTTGTTTTAATTCCCGCTCCATGTTGGCCTTAACATCTTCTTTAAAAGTCAATAAATCGCCATCTGAAATTCCGTATTCTTTTAGAAAATCAGCATCTATTTCAGGAATGACAGACTCTTCAACCTTGGATACAAAAACTTCAAACTCAGCAGGTTTACCTGCCAACTTAGCATTGCCATATTGCTCAGGGAATGTCACGGTAAATGTTTTGACATCACCGACACTCAAACCAATCAGATTGTCTTCGAATCCGGCTATCATTTTGTTGGCGCCGATCTCAACTGGATAATCGTCGACTTTGCCATCGGTGAAATTTTCACCTTCGCAAACACCTGAGAAGCTGATCCAAACTTGATCATTGTCTTGAGCTGCGCGTTCCACAGGAGACCAAGTTTTGTTTTGATTTCGGATTTGTTCAATCATGGCGTCAAGATCGGTTTCCTCGACGGATGCAACTTTACGAACCACTTCGATACCGTCGATCCCTTGCAATGAAATTTCGGGATACACCTCAAATTCCGCCGTGTATTGAAAGCCTTCAGTTTCATTGGCAGGTTGAATATGAGGATGCCCGGCTGGTCTTAAATTTTGTTCTTGCAAGGCTTCGAAATAAGTGGACTGAATCAAATCGCCGGCAATTTCATCGCGAACGCGATCCTTGAACAGTTTTTTCACAACATGCTGAGGTACTTTACCTGGCCGAAAACCATCCAATTTGACTTCACGCGCCAAGGATTTAAAACGGCTTTCCATTTTCTCCTTAACAACCTCTTCGGGCACGCTCACGGTCATTTTTCTGCTTAATTCCGATGTTTTTTCGACAGAAACCTGCATTTTTTACCTCAGCTAATTTTGATACGATTGGATTAAGACGCCTGCAAAGGCTTAAGACTTGGAAAAGTCAACGTTGGGAACGCTGACTTGGAATGTATGTATTAAGAATTTAGTGGTGCGAATGGAGAGACTCGAACTCTCACAGGCTACCCTACTGGAACCTAAATCCAGCGCGTCTACCAGTTCCGCCACATTCGCACATCAATTGAACGCGGCATTATATTCGATATACGCCTTTATACAAACCTTTTTTTGAAACCATTTATTCATATTTATCTCACTTCAAAGTTTCGGCAGCGCTTGAGGCACGCAAGCAAGCCCATTCGTTTTGTTACAGCGACAGACATATACTTCACGCGGTCGCATTTGCTGGTAAGCTTTATGCACTGTTTTGTCCAAGAACGGCGTTACCTACAAGGATGTAGGTAAGGGGCGTGAGCAGGAGCGGAAGCTTTACGAAAACAGTTACATAGCTTAGCTTAACGCCTGTTTTCGTGCATTGCTCTCGACCGCCAGTTCCCGACGAAGTCTCCCGCTTACATCCCTGTAAGCGTCGAACAAAATAGCCTTGCCATAAAAGCCGCAAACATGACCGCGCGAAGTATAACTAACCACAACTATGAACGAAATCAATCAGTTTCGGCCATTTTTACTCTTCAAAACGAATGCTTTAATAAAGGATATGTTCGCGTTAATAGTTGATGCTTTTGAACTTAAAGCCAACATGAAACCCCAGGTACCACTCTGAATAAC
>SLIO01000018.1 GCA_007135635.1 Methylomicrobium sp.
CCATTTGCCTTTTTTCGACCAGGTCGTATTTCGAGGCGGTATTTGCGGCACAGCCAAAAATGCAACCCCGGTATCACCCAAATCGGCCAGACACAATGCACTCAGACTCGGCTTGTCGGAGGGTTCTTTACCGGCTAATTCGTCGCGGATATTGTGCGCGGTCGCGGTTACCATAGACTCGATCATGTAACCGGTTTTGGGCGTACCGGTTGCGACCGGTGTTTTTTCGACCGGTGGAATCGCCACACAGACTCCGACCGAATAAATATTCTTAAAGGTCGGATTGCGCTGAAATTCATCGACAAGCACAAAGCCGCGAGGATTCATCAAGCCTTCGACGCCACAATTTCTCACAGCATCGACGCCAGTAAACGCCGGCAACATCATCGAATGCTTAAACGGTAACTCATGCTTTTTCTTCTCGTTACCATCTTCATCGACTTCAGTCACATACATCATACCTTGTTCGATACGATCAACTTTCGCGTTAGTCACCCACTTGATCGTTCTATCTCTCAACACGCTTTCTAACATGCTTTTGGTGTCACCGACACCGCCTAAGCCTAAATGACCGATGTAGGGTTCCGACGTAACGAAGGTCATCGGCACCTTGTCCCGTATTTTACGTTTACGCAGCTCGGTTTCCAGGATCATCAAATATTCATAAGCGGGGCCGAAACAAGATGCGCCTTGCACAGCGCCGACAATGATCGGACCTGGATCTTCCATAAACTTATCCCAGTCCTGAGCAGCCACGGCTGCATGATCGACATGACAGACTGAAGTCGTATAACCTTCAGGCCCCAATCCCGGCACCTCATCGAAGGCTAGGCGCGGCCCGGTAGCAATCACTAAATAATCGTAATCGACCGCGGTACCGTCGTTTAAATGAATTTGATTGTTGGGAGGATCGACCTTCACGGCCGCTTTTTGAATGAATTCGATGCCTTTTTTCTGCATAATCGGAGCTAATTCGATTTTCAGATCTTCCGGTTTACGCCATTTCGGCGGCACCCAAGGGTTGGAAGGCACGAAATGAAATGTCGGAGAATCGGATATCACGGTGACTGTGTGATTATTCTTAACTGATTCTTTCATTTCATAGGCCATCGGAACACCACCAATACCTGCACCTAATACTACAATTCTAGCCATAAATTTCTCCTCGTGATGACTCAAAATGCACTATTATTCTTGTTATACATTTCGATCAATTTGGTTTAACTCAGAAAACGTATACGTTTCCGCTTTTGGTCTTGGATAAACAAATTCCCAATCAATATCATTTTCAATAACCGCATGGCATTGAAAATAATGGCACATCACTGTGTCGATTCAAAGACACACCGGCTTGGGCGAAACTCATTTCGTTACCATTTAAACGCAAACATTCGACACATGAAAAATGAATGCTTGGAACCAGCGTTACCTAGAGAATATTAGCATTTTCTAAAATACGCAAATTTATTTTTTACTTTTGGCCTTTCTGCAGTGAAGATTACTTTTTTAAAAAAATACTTACTAATCATAGGGCTTTTACCAATACTTTTGAGTAACCTTGCTCAAACCGGCCTATTGATTGCGGAATATCAAGCCGCACTAAACAGCCTTGCACAACGCCCCCTCATAGAGCCGGCCCAAACAATCTCGACGGCACCATTGCCTAACCGGATCAAGATCAGCGCTCTAATAGGGTTAGCCTCGTTATTAGGGGCCGGATTAGCAACCCTACTGGTTTACCGGCGCCTTGAGGGAAATAACTGTTTTCCCGACCGCAGCAACACCAACGATATCAAAATTGCCGCACCAGCCATCTCCCACAACAACCCATTAAATACGGCTAATAACGGTGATCAAGCGAGACGATCCATAGCACTCTGTAAATTTTCAATTTTGATCGCCGACGACAATTCCATTAACCGCTTGTTGTTCGTCAATCAATTGCAAGATCATTGCGAGCAAATTACCGCGGCAAAAGACGGTGCCGAAGCCTTGAATCATTTAAGAAACGAGCGGTTTAACTTGGTTTTTTTAGACTTACAAATGCCGGGGCATAACGGCTTTGAATTAATTGAAACCATCAGGCATACTGAAAATCCTAATAAGGATACTCCGATTATCGCGGTAACGGCGCATGCTTTACCTAATCAATGCAAAGACATCATTGCCCTTGGCTTCGACGAATGTCTAATTAAACCGATTTTATCCGAGCAATTGGAGGAAATCGTCGCACTCTGGCGCCCCAACTCTCCACATGAGACTTTAAACAACTTTCGAAGTGAAGCCATTTATGCGCAACAAATCTTGGCTAAAACCGCTTACGACCGAAACTTGGCATTAAACATCCTAAACAAGCTATGCGAGGAGCTTCCACAACAACTTGACTCAATACAAAACGCATTACGTCATCAACAATGGCAACAAGCCTTATCGGTCACCCATAAGCTGCACGGCTCGGTCAGTTTCTGCGGCTTAAAGGATATCCGTCAACTGGCATTAACATTAGAGCAAAACCTTATCTCAAAAAACTTTCTCGAAACAGACCGGCATTTCGATAAGCTACAAGCTTTGATTGAAAAATTCATTACAAAAAAAACCGAACTCATTGAGGAACTGTCGGATAAAAATAGCGTATGAAAGACAGAATGTGCCTCTAAAGCATATATACTTCGCGCGGTCGTGTTTGCGGCTTATGGCAAGGCTATTTTGTTCGACGCTTACAGGGAGGTCAGCGTCGAACAAAATAGCCTTACTATATACTCCAACAATATAACCGGGCGAAGTATAATCGTTTCAACGACAACCAAACCAAGAAAATCATGTCAAAATTTAAACTTGCCATCCATCACATAAGTCTTATCGTCTCCGATACCGAAAAGTCCCTGCATTTTTACCGCGATATATTAGGACTTCAACAAACAGAACGGCCAAATCTCCCATTCCCGGGCGCTTGGCTCCAACTTGACGAACAGCAAATTCATTTACTGGAATTAGAAAATCCCGACCCAATCTCTGACCGACCGGCCCATGGAGGAAGGGACCGCCATGTTGCATTAACATGCTCGGACCTATCTCCTGTCAAGGAAGCGCTTGATGACAACGGCTTTCGATATACATTGAGCATTTCCGGACGCCAGGCATTGTTTTGCCGGGACTTTGATGGTAATGCCATTGAAATTATCGAACGCCCGAAAACCGAGTAAAAAACGCCTACAGGTTAGGTAATATGCCTAAATTAGGCAGTATTTAAGGAGACGCCGGGGGTTAGGTCGATTCTGCTCCTCGGCAATTGCTGAGTTACATCGATGTAATGAATACAGGAAATGCATTACGCCATCTTTGGCGCTTGACGACGGCTTTCCATACTGCCGACACTTGTCAATCAAGCGACCGAGACTACCATAAAATAGGGAAGTTATTTATAACCAAATCCTAACCTTGTTACGCCAAATAAGCTCTTAGGTTAGCGAAGATTTTATACAAAAACACAGCAAGTTATTGAATCAAATTATTATTATTCATAACCTTCATGATGAAATGCTTTTTCTAGGATAACTGATTTGCTTAGTAGGCAAGGTTAGCTGCTTCAACTCCAACGGCGAACACAGCCATAAAAAAGGCTATGTTCGCGTTAGCAGTTGAAACGGTTCTATTTCCTAAGTAACGTTCATGAAGGCCTGGCCATCGCCCCGGCAAATGAAAGTGCGCTGTTCATGGCGGAGAGTGCGATTACTCGCCTTTCAGGACGCCGTAAATACCTCCATGTAGGCTTGACGGCGGTGACTGATTGCCAAGGATGGCATGAATGCAGATTTTGCATTACGCCATGGATGGCCTGTATTAGGGCACCAACAGTAGGCGCTTTAGGCGATGCAGGGCAGAAAAATGCTCCTGCATTTTCTGCATTCGTTACATCC
>SLIO01000452.1 GCA_007135635.1 Methylomicrobium sp.
TCAAGCACAACTTCAAGGCCGCTACCGAAATATCGACCAGCCGCAGACAATCTCGCTGGATCATGAGCTATCGGCGACGATAAAAAATATTTCTGTGCAAGATGCCGAATTAAGGGCCGAATTTCCTATCGTCCAACTGCAAGCCCGCCATCAAGGCGGCGATAACCGGCAAAGCCTCGATTTCAGGTTAACGTCGCAGCAAACCCTGCTCAACAACGTCCCGCTCAAGCAAGACCCCGTCTTTATCTTAAATGCTGAGCTCACGCCGGTAAAATCGACTGCGCGCTTGAAACTGGATATCGGCCAGCAACTATCCGCCTTAACGGATGCCGAATTCGAATCGAGCACCGCCATCCTTAAACACAATGGCAGTTTAGATCTGAAACAACCGGCCATACTGGCAAAATGGCTCCCGGATGCACAGGCGTTCGATTGGCAAACGTTTTCGGCAAAACTCAACCATCGCGGCACGATCGCCGGCTTGCTCGAAGCCAATGCCGACAGTGGGTTACCGGCGCTGGTGCCCGGCTTTCAAGATAAATTGCAAGCCAGCCTGCAAATTGACCTCGACTTGAACGATATTGCCTACCGCGATCATGAATTATCTATCCGTGCGCCGCAGCTCAAATTAGCGCTAAACGGTAAGCAACGCGGCCGAAAGATTCAAGCCCGCGCCGATATCGCCGCACCGTCTCTGTCGATCGGCGAGCGGAACGAACTGATCGAATTAACTGACATGGCTCATCAACTGGACATCACCGCAGACTCGCGTCTGGCCGGCGGCGACATCGAAATCCGCATAGAAAGCCGTCTGAAAAATGCCGCGCAAAGCTATTTTCCGCTGTACCCGATCCGCGACTTGAGCCTTACCGGCAGGGTGCATTCCAGCCGCATGGAATCTTTCGTGCTGGACGATCTGCTGCTGAATAACCGGGGCGGCGGTACCCGTCTCAGTTTAAACAAAACGCTAAACCGCACCGATGTCGGCGACTCCGGCGGCAAACCTAAATCGTCATGGCGAGAGATAAGCTTGAGCGGTGAAATCATGCAATCCTTGGCCGAAATCGATACCATGCCGGACACTTTCCAGGGTCAAGGCCGCCTTTCCTCACCGATTACGATCAACTCCAGCGACGGCGCATTGTTCAATATCAAAGCCACCTTGAACCTGAACGATGTCAGTGCAAATCTACCCGAGCAGGAACTGCACATCGAAGGATTGAACGGCCGCGTGCAATTATCCGAAACCATCGAATGGGACGCAGAAAACGGCATTTCGCTAGTTCACGATTCCGAACGCAACCACTTCGCCCGTATTCGTTATCAAGATGTCCAACCTTTTCTCAGTAACCAAAGTTTCTTTAAAATCGCCCGAATGCGTTGGAAACATCTGGAAGCGGCGCCGATCATCGGAAGCCTGCACATTCAGAACAATGTGTTTTCACTGAATAAACTCAAGCTCAAAAAGGGTCCCGGTACGATCTCCGGGCAACTGATCGTTGATTATTTTCCCGGCGCCGAACGATTCAAGTTTCGCGGCAATGCCACCGGTATAAGAATCGGCGAGAGCCGGGAACGGATCGACGGCAATATGGCCTTCGTGTTTTGGCCCGCCAAACTTGAAATCGACGGACGGTTGCAGATTCTGCGCCTGAACCGACAACACTTGGTCGAACTTCTGGACCTGCTAGACCCTTTTCGCGAAGATACGGCGCTCAATAAGCTGCGTCTGCCCTTAGCCTTCGGTTATCCGAATTTCGTTAGAATGGAAATGGCGCAAGGGCTGGCCTCGATGAAAGTCGATCTCGGTGGCATCGGCGGTGCATTGATCGATATCGAAGAAATCCGCGGCATCCCGTTGGGACCTTTCATGAACCGTCATGTTGCACCGCTTTTACAATTGAACGAGTAGATGGGGGCAGGTCGCGAATCAAGAAAAATAAGGCCTGCAACTGGAGTGATTGTTCACAAGAATAAGATTTCATTATACTTCGCGCGGTCATGTTTGCGGATTTTATGGCAATGCTATTTTGTTCGGTAGCAAGGCGCGAAAACAGGCGTTAAGCTAAGCTATGTAACTGTTTTCGCTAAGCTTCCGCTCCTGCTCACGCCCCTTACCTACATCCATGTAGGTAAAGCTTCCGCTCCTGCTCACGCCCCTTACCTACATCCATGTAGGTAACGCAGCTACCGGACAAAAGAGCGCGTCAGCTTTACAGCAAATGTGGCCGCGTGAAATATATTATGGACCTAACCCTAAAGCATTCCGGTCGACCAACGGAGCAAGCAGCATGAACAAAGCTAATCGATTCAACTTAGTCGGCCTGCTGGTTATCCCGATATTTTTGTTTGTTGCAAGCGCTGCGGCCATTGAAAAACTGGATATCATGCAGGCCAAAGTTTTCGATCCGTCGATTGATGTCACGGAATATTGGGTTAGCGAAAAGCTTGATGGGGTACGGGCGCGCTGGAACGGAAAACAACTGATTTCTAAAAACGGCCACCTGCTCCATGCGCCCGCTTGGTTCATCGAAAACTTTCCGGATGTAACGCTGGATGGCGAACTATGGTTGGCAAGAGGTCAATATCAGCAGACCGTTTCCATCGTTAGTCGCATGGCCCCTCATGCGGGTTGGAAAAAAATCAAATTGATGGTCTTCGACCTACCTGACAACCCGAAACCCTTTTCAGAGCGGGTCGCAGCAATGCAGCACATGGAACAACAACGGCATACGCCCTATTTGAATTTCATCAAGCAATTCCGGGTCTTCTCCTCCGGCCAGTTAAAACAGAGACTGGATCAAGTCGTGGCGGAAGGCGGCGAAGGCCTAATGCTGCATCATCAAGACAGTCTTTATCAACATGGACGCAGCAATCGGTTGCTTAAATTAAAACCTTATGACGATGCGGAAGCGGTCGTGATCGGTTATCGACCCGGCAAAGGACAATTTGCCGGCAAGATGGGCTCTCTCAAAGTCCGAACCGAAAACGGTAAGGAGTTTTACATCGGCACCGGATTCAGCCAGCGGGAAAGGGAAGATCCGCCGCCTTTGGGCAGCCTTATTAGCTTTCGTCATCAAGGCTACACCGATAAGGGCTTACCTCGTTTTGCCGTGTTCATCAGAATACGCGATGAGCCTTGAGTTTCTGACATCCAGCCACCTTCGCGCCGAGGGCTCGCGCCCATAGCATAATAGGCGCCGACTCAAGAAAAAAACGCGTCATTCCACCAGGGCTCCGCGTAAAAGGGGCATAAAAGGGGACGGGTTTAATTATTATTGCGATTATTAATGAAACCTGATTGGCGGGCTGCTCAACCGACTCAATAATCGTTATCTCCTAAAGGGGGTGCTGATACGCCCAAGTCTTGATCTACTCGAAGTCTGGACCGTGATAACGGATAACCCTAAAACCTGTTGTGCCGTGCACAATTAGACAGGGCTTGGCACCGATCATTGCTGATGTGCGCCATACCTGGCGCACCACCTTCGGGCAGGCTATCGCCTGTCCCCATCTGTTCCGGACAGATGGGGCTGGGGCTCAATTTGAGCCAGGGGCGGCCGGCTGTTTATGCAACAGCGGCACCGTCTTGATCCTGATGGGTGACTGGCTCGCATCAGTTCGATGAGCGAATCACACGAGCGAGAAGACGCGTGCGTAGACAGCGAACTGAACGGGGTAACGATCATGAAACACAGGCGCAGCGGCATGAGTCGGAACAACGATTAAACCGGTAACCGGTGGATTTGTGGACGCGTCCTGCGGACCGGTCCGAGCAGAGCCGTGCGGATAAGCCCCCTGTGTCAGACTAGTTGTCGCCTCTAAAATTTTATAGAGGTAAAAAATGCAAACCCGTTATAGTGAAGAATTTAAAGAGCAAGCCCTGAGCAAAGTATTGCAACGCGGTGATAAAA
>SLIO01000174.1 GCA_007135635.1 Methylomicrobium sp.
AATCACGGCGAGGACGTCAAAGAATATTATTTCTATCTCGACAACACGCCGACGCACAGTTACATGCGTTATCTATACAAATATCCGCAGCGCGCCTATCCCTACGAAGCGTTGGTTCGGGAAAATCAAGCCCGGGGAGGACAAGGCCCCGAATACGAGCTGCTCGATACCGGACTATTCGACGAAAACCGCTACTTCGATATCGAAATCGAATACGCCAAAGCATCGCCCAGCGATATTTGCATCAAAATATCCGCAACCAACCGGGGACCCGACAACGCACCGCTGCACATACTCCCCCATCTGTGGTTTAGAAATACTTGGGCCTGGAGCGAACCGCGCAAACAGGCGCCGGAAATTAAATTAATCGATTCTCCGAATTCACCCTATCGCTGCCTATTGGCCGATACCACCCGGCTAGGTGCACTACCCGGCCTGCTTTTCCCTTACCGCTTACCTAATTACCATCTATATGCCGAAGGCGACTGCACGCCGCTGTTTACCGATAACGAAACCAATACCCTTAGAGTCTACGGTACCGAGAATACGCAGCTTTACACCAAAGACGCGTTTCACCGCTACCTTATCGATCGGGAACCGTGCCTTAAACCCGACAATTCCGGTTCCAAGGCCTGTTTACATTATGCGTTCGATATCGAGTCTGGCAAAACGGCCGTAATTCATCTGCGTCTAAGCGAGCAACTCGTCGATGAGCCGTTCCAGGACGCGGAAAGCTTAATCAAACAACGCAAATCGGAAGCCGATGCATTTTATCGAACGCTGCATCCCGAGCTTGCGACCGAACAGGAACGCTTGGTGCAGCGGCAAGCATTGGCCGGCTTGCTGTGGAGCAAGCAGACCTATTTATTCGACGTGCGCAAATGGCTCGACGGCGATTTGCCGAGCGCACCGCCGCCGGAATCGCGGCAAACCATTCGTAACCGGCACTGGCGGCATCTCAATTCGATGCGTGTGCTGCTGATGCCGGACAAGTGGGAATACCCTTGGTTTGCCGCTTGGGATTTAGCGCTTGCCAGCATCCCGATGGCATTGATCGATCCTCAGTTTGCTAAAGAACAGCTGTGGCTGATGTTATTCGAACAATTTCAGCATCCGAACGGTCAGATCCCGGCCTACGAATGGGACTTTTCCGATTTGAATCCGCCGGTACACGCATTGGCGGTCTGGCGCGTTTACAACATGGAAAAGCGCTTGCACGGCCATGCCGACCGCGACTTTCTGGAGCGTTGTTTTCATAAACTAATGCTCAATTTCACTTGGTGGGTCAACAAAGTCGACAGCCAAGGCAATAATATCTTCGAAGGCGGATTCCTAGGCCTCGACAACATTTCGGTCGTCGACCGCAGCCAACCCCTGAACGGCGGCCAAACTCTCGAACAATCCGATGCAACCGGCTGGATGGCGATGTTCTGTTTGAACATGATGCGCATCGCCTTGGAACTCGCGTTGACCAACCGCACCTACGAAAGCCTCGCGACCAAATTTTTGGAACATTATATTTACATCGGCGCCGCAATGAAAAACATGGGCGGACGCCACTACCAACTTTGGGACGAAGACGACGGCTTTTTTTATGACGTGCTCCGACAACATGACGGGCATTTCGATAAGTTCCGGGTCCGCTCCTTGGTCGGGCTGATCCCGTTATTTGCCGTCGAACGCCTCGAAGCCGATTGGATCGCCCCATTTCCATCGTTCCGGGCCAATCTGCAATGGTTCCTGACAAACCGCAATCAATTCTCGCAGTTCAGTTGTCATCCCGTCGAACGGAACGGCCAAACCAATTATTTATTGAGCATTCCGAATCAAGCGCAAATTAAACGCATGCTGGAACGCGTCTTCGACTGTAACGAATTCTTATCGCCGTTCGGTATGCGTAGTCTATCGAAATTCCATGCCGAAACCCCCTTCGAGTTCGGGGCGAGCAGCGTCCGGTATGAACCGGGAGAAGCCGAGTCCAAATTGAAAGGCGGCAATTCGAACTGGCGCGGTCCGATCTGGTTTCCGGTCGGTTTCTTAATGGTCGAATCGCTACGCAAACTGGATAAAGCCTTGGGCCCCGAATTCAAGATCGATGTCTTGTTGGACGATAAACCCGCTTCGCTGACTCTAGGCATGCTGGCCAAAGAATTGGCGGATCGCATGATCAAACTTTTTCAGCCGGACTCCGATGGACGCATTCCCGCGTTCGGGAAAGACAGCCGTTTTCATGACGACCCGCATTGGCGCAATCTTTTGCTGTTTCACGAATATTTTCATGCCGAAACCGGCAAGGGCCTGGGTGCATCTCATCAAACTTGGACGAATTTAGTGGCCGCGATGATCGACGAATGGAGACGCGAAGAGTAAAGTTATGAATTCGTTTACGGACCGATGTGAATTGTAGGTACGCACAGCGTTCAACTATTAACAAGAACATAGCATCGTAGGGTGCGCATCGCGCACCTTTCCACGGTAACTAACCGACAAAAGGTCCCGACCCAGGTGCGCGATGCGCACCCTACATCCGGCGCTTCATAGCCTATGATCACCAACAATTTCCAAGATATTTTGATATCAAAAAGCGGTTACTCAGAAATTAGCTAAAATGGCTATTTTCAATAGCCTAGTCGTAGGGCACACTGCCATTAAGTTAAAGGAAACCCGTCATTCCGCCATGGACTGGCGGAATCCAGTGCCATGGATGGCAGGCTTTTGAAGAACATTCGAGCCTGAATGCCAACATTACTTATTCTGTGACGGCTTAACATAATGGGCAGTGGAACGCCTGCTGCATCCGGAGCCTATACAGCTACTGGATGGTCGGTATCGCCATTTCCGTGTTTGCGTCGTTAATCAATCCGGTTACGGCTAAAATTCTGATTACAGTCAGTCGTAGCCAGCATTCAATTACTTTGGAGGCAGACGGTAAGCATTTGATGACCGACATGTGTGGACCACGGTCGGAATTGTTTTAAGCATTGGCTTGATCGCGTTGGGCAATCGGTTTCAGTTGACGCTGGATTTTGCTGAGCAATTGGGAATGCAAGGCTGGGAGATTCTCGATCCGGTGATTGCGATTTTAGTTGCAATCAACATTCTTTGGGCAGGGTTGCATTTGCTGCTCCATACTATGTCGGGATTGATGGATGCTACGCTGCCGGAGGAAGAACTAACGGAAATTGTAGAGGTATTGGAACAATTTATCGCTTCGGATCAAATTGCCTATCATGCTTTACGCACCCGATATGCCGGCGCGCGCCGTTTCATGTCGGTACATGTGTTGGTGCCGGGGCAATGGTCTGTAAAGCAAGGCCATGATTTGCTGGAAACCATAGAACATCGGATCAAGGCTAAATTCGACCATATCGATATAGAAACCCACCTGGAACCGATAGAAGATGCGGCTTCTTGGCGGCATTAGGCAGGGAATGCGCGTAAATACCGGCTAAAGAGTTGTACCCGAGTGCCTTTACTTAATGAATAACTGGGGTCAGGTAATAGTTAAATGATACTGAATTGGCCTGCGTTTAATTTGTAACCTGACCCCATTTATCCTAAGGAACCCTCATCATCGATTCTGACCTCATTAATTTCGTCGTGTCGCACGATCTCATTCATAACTCAAGCTCACTAGCCATAAAAAGCGTTACGACGAAAGGAGCAATGCTTTTTATGGTCAAGTGGAGCGTTTAGTTATGTTTTTTAATTATTTCTAAATATTCAACAAGCTCATGAATATTTGTGCTTGGATTTATATCCCCAGTTCTTTTAGAATTGTTAAAAATCCTTTTAGAGTGATCTTTAGCTCCATCAAGCAGGTTATTATCTATTGAATATTTGTAAAACCCTTTATGCTTTTTTTCATAATTAGGCAGGTA
>SLIO01000130.1 GCA_007135635.1 Methylomicrobium sp.
CGCTATGGATGGCGTGAATGCAGATTTTGCAGGAGCAAAAATCTGCCCTGCCGACAACTGCCAATCGAGCAACCGAACCCTCCAAAAATAGGGAGGTTATTTATGACCAAATCCTTAATCCCCTCTTCGTTGGCAGGGTGACAGGACAAAGATATTCGCTGCAAAGGACGGTAAGCCGGATAAGTATCTCTCGCTATCACTTGCGAATCAGATGGTTAATGGAAAAGTTTGTGAAACCCGGCTTGGCCGGGGTAATCAATCGAATCTCTTTTCGTTCCGTAAGATCGGTGCTGGCTAAAAGCGCCTAAAGGTGCTTGCGTCAGTTGGCATAAAACTCTACATTACTGACCTGACAATCCTTTATAAAACCGCTATTAATAACCTCGCGGTGTTTTATGTTATTTTGTATCATTCCTTTGTATTTTCTTCTCGTGCAATAAAAACCATGAATCATATTTTACGAAGTTTGTTCGCGCTAAGCTTCATCGTGTTTAGTGCACAGACTCCCGCGCAAAGAGCCGTCGATCAAGCCTTGCAGGAACAACTTTCCGCGCAGCAACAAGGCGCTCAAGTTCAAAAACGCATCGACAAACTGGACGATCAGACTCAAGCCATGCTTGACGAATATCGCAATGGAACCGTCCGGCTGGAGGATTTATCGGCATACGTCGCACAAATGGAGCGATTGGTTGACGATCAAAAAGCCGAAATGCATAGAAAAGAAACCCAAATGCGCGATATCGTCGAAATGCAGCAGCAGATCGTGCCGTTTCTGCAGCGCATGATCGACGTGCTGGACGAATTCGTTAGCCTGGATTCACCTTTTTTGCCTGAAGAACGCTTGCAACGCCTGCAGCAATTAAAGCAAATGATGCACCGCTCCGATGTCGCGGTTACCGAAAAATATCGGCGTATCATGGAAGCCTACCGTGTCGAGGCCGAGTACGGACATACCTTGGAGTCTTATCAAGGCGCTTTGAACGGCGAAGGCGAGCCGCGCTCGGTCGAGTTTTTACGGTTGGGCCGGGTCGGTTTGTATTATCTGACGCTCAAGGGAGACGAGGGCGGTTTCTGGATGCCGTCCGAACAAAAGTGGCTTGGGCTCGATGCCGCGCAACGCGATTCGCTTGAGAAGGCGATTCGTGTCGCGAAAAAACAAACACCGCCCGATTTGCTGATGTTGCCGGTCGCGGTGCCGGAGGGTAAGCCATGAAAAAGCTGAATTGGTTTTTAGTCTTGTTTCTCTTATGGGCGAATGGCTCGGTTCATGCTGCCTCGACCTTAGACGAATTAGTGATCAAGGTCCGTCGGGAGGCCGCCAGAGACATTCGTTTCGAT
This sequence comes from Methylomicrobium sp., assembly GCA_007135635.1. Taxonomy (GTDB): domain Bacteria; phylum Pseudomonadota; class Gammaproteobacteria; order Methylococcales; family Methylomonadaceae; genus Methylotuvimicrobium. The sequence continues at coordinate 1,339 of SLIO01000130.1, forward strand.
CAAGAACGCGAACGTCGTTTCATTCAGGAACGCGATCAGCAGCAAGCCAAGCTGAATAAACTGCGTAACGAATTGGCCTCCGCCGATCAAAAAGCGGAGAAACTGCGTAGCTCGTTTCAAGAGAACGAAAACAAGTTGGCCGAAATGGACGGGCAAATCGCTTCTCAAGCCGGCGAGTTGAACGAATTATTTGCGATGGTGCAGCAAAACGCCGCCGAAATCGGCTCGTTGTTGGATCGTTCGATGATTTCGGCGCAATATCGGGATCGAGGCGAGTTTCTGAATAAGATCATTCAACGCGAATCGGCGGTGTCGATGGAAACCTTGCAAAGCCTCTGGCTAGTTTTGATCGATGAAATGCATGAAACCGGCAAGGTTGCGCGTTTTACCGGTCGGGTCATTACTTTGGACGGCGAGGAAAAACAGCAAGCCGTAACGCGTATCGGCGCGTTCAATGCCGTGTCGGAAGGCAAGTTTCTGCGTTTCTTACCGGACGGGCATAAATTAGTCGAGCTCGCCCGGCAGCCCGCTCCTCGACATCAGCGCATGGCTTTCGAATTGGAACAAGCCCAGGAAGGTTGGCGCATGATGGCGGTCGATCCGTCGAAAGGTGCGATTTTAGCCTTGTTGGTGGAATCGCCCGACTTGATCGAACGAATCAACCAAAGCGGTGCGATCGGTTATCTGATACTGGCGATCGGCGCCGCCGGCTTGTTGATCGTGTTGTGGCGTGGCGCGGTTCTGTCGATGGCGTGGCTGCGAATCAAAAGCCAATTACTTAAGGAAGAAAATCTCGAAAATAATCCGTTGGGCCGACTCAGAAATAGCATCGTTTCTGTGCAGGCCAGAAGCAGCGAGATTCTGGCCGCGCGTCTCGATGAGGCGGTCGGTCAGGAAAGCAGTCACTTGTTTTTCGGCTTGACGGCATTGACGGTATTCGCCGCCGTGACGCCGCTGATGGGCTTGCTCGGCACCGTGATCGGTATGATCGAAACGTTTCAATCAATATCGCTGTTCGGCACCGGCGATCCAAAATTGATGGCCGGCGGCATTTCTTATGCCTTGGTGACGACGCAGCTTGGCTTGGCCGTCGCGATTCCGTTATTGTTGTTGCAAAGTTTCTTGCATGCCCAGGCCAATCGTATCGTCGAAATTCTCGATCAACAAAGCACCCGATTGTTCGAACAATACGAGCAACCGGCAACCGCGCTTTAAATCCTATGGAAAAGGTACTGAGTTTTTTCGATCAAGGCGGCGGATTGCTTTGGGCTATTCTCGTGGTATCGGTGTTGATGTGGACGTTGATACTGGAACGGTACTGGTTTTTTTATTTTCAATTGCCGCGTTTGCAGACCGAATTATTGGATTATTGGCGAAATCGTTCGGCTTCTCGCCATTTTTGCCAGCAGCGTTTGAAGGAAGGCTTGGCTTCGCAATATTTTTCGCAAGTGTTGCGCGGACTCAAGACGGTTGACATTTTAACGCAAATCTTGCCGTTACTCGGGCTGCTTGGGACCGTGTCGGGGATGATCAAGGTTTTCGAAGTTATCAATGCGTTTGGCGCCGGCAATGCGCGCGGCATGGCCGCAGGCATATCGGAAGCGTTGATCACGACGATGGCGGGCTTGATTACGGCCTTGTCGGGCTTGTTCTTCGCCGCCAATCTCGAATCCCGCGCCAGACGCGCGCGCGAGAAATTTACTTCGCAATTAACCGAATGATGAGATTACGCTAATGCAACGTCAACATACTCGCCAGCCGAGTTTCGGAGCCGGGCTCAATGTGACGCCGTTGATCGATATGGTGTTCATTCTATTGATTTTTTTTGTGGTCAATTCGTCGTTCGTCAAGGAAACCGGCGTCGAGGTCGATCGCCCGACGGCGCAGACCGCCGAACGCCAGGATCAGGCAGGCATTTTGATCGCCGTAACCAAAGATGGCGAAGTCTGGATCGAGCAACAACAAGTCGACGTGCGCGCGGTACGTGGTCATGTTGAACGTTTGCACGCCGAAGCACCGGAGGCCTCGGCGCTGATTCTGGCCGACAAACGTTCCGAAACCGGACTCGTCATGCAAGTCTTGGATCAGGCCAGGCTAGCCGGTATCGCCCGCGTCGCGGTGGCAGCGTCTGAAGAGTTATGAAACTGGCGCTGACATTCACGGCCGCATCGGCGATCAACTTGCTGCTGTTTTGGATCATGATCCAATTGGTTACCGCCGAACAAGACAAGCAATGGATTCGAACCACCGATTCGGCATTTTTCGACTTTATTCGGCAAAGGCCGGAGCCGGAGGCGCTTTCGCGTTCGCCAAGAAAAACGCCGCCAAAACCCGAGCCTCAAAAACCGGAAACCTTCTCCGAGCCAATGCCTCAGCAAAGTTCTCCGGCTGCTGATTTGCGGGCCTTACCCTTGCAGGTACCGGCATTGAGAGTCGATGTGCCGGCAAGTCCTCGGATGAATGTTTCGGGCCCAACCCTGCCGGCCGTGATCAGCGGCGGACAAAGCAAGACG
>SLIO01000395.1 GCA_007135635.1 Methylomicrobium sp.
ATGAACCCACCATTCTTCGGGAGCGTTAACCGAGAAGGACAAAACCGGAAGCCAAGCATAGACCGATACGCGAGTTTTCATGCGCAATTGCCACGCGACATAATTAAACAAATCCGCGCGCATCGGCAAATGCCGGTTCGGAAAATAAAGCGCATCGGCATTGCCGTCTCCGTCTGGATCCGAGAATGCTTGCAGATAGACCGTGTTGACACCTATTTTTTTAATTCTGTCGAGAAGTAAATCGAGATTGCGCTGAATTTGTAACGGTTCGGGATCGTAAATGTAGTCCATGTCAACATGAGCCAATCTAACCGGTGATTCGTTTCTATTGCGTAGAAAAAGAGCCTTAAATTCTTCCATGTTACGTGTATGGTCGATCGAATAGCGATGAACCAGTTGCATATCGTTAACGGAATTCCAGCTATCGTCCAAGGTTAGGGAAACGTAAATACCCTGCATTTCCGCGAGTTTGATCGATTCCAAGCTATAAGAGCCGTAAGGCCAAGTAATGGCTTTAGGTTTGAGGTCAAGGCGATTCCGCAAAATTCGAACGCTTTCGGCTATATCGTTCGATACGCGAGTTTGGAATTCGGCATCCGTTTCATAACGCTGGTCGGAATTTTTAAACATACGCGTGGTTAAGGCCGGTTGCATGCTGCCTTGCGGATTGCCTGGTATTCCTCGGTGCGAATCATGGCTATGCGAGGCGATTTCTATTAATCCTGACTCAAGCATTTTTTTGAGTTGATTCCAGCTTAAAAAATGCTCTCTTGGCACCAACTTCGATCCATATTGCACCGGCTTATTAGTCTCGGTCTCGAGCCAAGCAGTCACCGGACTGACGACGGCAGGAAAACCGAAAGCTTGTAGAATCGGAAAGACTGTGTCATGAAAACTCGCATAACCGTCGTCGAAAGTTAACACGACGGGATTTTCGGGAAGCGGCTTGTTGCTTTGTCCTGATTCGATCAGCGCCTGAAGACTGACCGGATGAAAATTATTTTCTTTTAGCCAAGCGAATTGTTCGATGAGCCGGGCTCGTGTAATGGTGTATGGATTGCCGTTCCATTCAGGCTGTACATCGTGATAACAAAGCGCGATGAAGGAACCGTCGCCAAGAGTGAATCTCGAGTATAAAGTTATCGCTACGATTTGGATGATCAGAATTAGCCGGCACATGGCTAGAATCGAACATTAAGATTAAGATACATAAACCAACTTTCAGTTAGGTTGCCGTCGTAATAATGATAGCCTCTGATGCCGCCGTATGCGACTTCTAAACGATCAGCCGTTTTCCAGCGATGTTCGTACTGAATGTTGCCGACCGGATTGGAGCCGAAATATTGCTGCCAATATTGACCGATGGAAACCGCTAGGCGTTGGTTGAATGCCGTTTCGTAAAAACGATAAGTTAACAAATCGTTATCCAGGGTCAGCGATACCGAAGCATCCTGTGCCGGGTTAAAGTAATATGCGTTCACGTTCCGATTTGGATTTTCGGGCGATCCGCTGTGCCGTGTATTGGTTGAGTAGCCGGCATTTAAATAAGTCGAGAATTTATAGAACGGCCCGCTATACCAACGTTCGTAATAGGCACCGTCGACTCCGTACCGATTATTGCCGTCGCTGAAATGATAATAGTTTGCCGTCAAGTCCATCTGCCTCGACTCATGAAAGCGGTAAGTCAGTCTCGCTTGTGCCGATTTAGCCGTGGTTACGGTCTTTTCGTCGGTAAGCGCGGTCAAAGCGCGTAATGAAATTCGATTGTTGAGACTATCCAAATAAGTAGAAATACGCCAATGATCGTCAAAATCGTAAGCTAAACCGAGCCCGACGCCGACCGCATTCTTCGCGAAATTATCGTAATGGACTTCGCCGGTGGCCAAAACATTAGTTCCGGCGAATTCTAGTCCCAAGCCGTGCGTATTCAAATAGCCGCGGCCTTCGGGTTGCGGGAATAAGCCCATTCGCCAAGCGTTATGGATATAGATCCGGTAATTATGAGCAATCGGACTGGAATATAAATAAGATTCGAGACTAATGTCCTCGGTGCCGATATTAGGATTGCCGACATCGTTGGTTTGGTTATCGCTAACTCCGCCGCCGGTGAACATTTTGAATTCCCAGCCGTTATGTATATTCCATAAACGCGCCTGCCGTTGCACCCCGGTATCGTCCGGGAAGGTGTCATAAAGTTCTTGTACACTTTGTTCTTCCTCCTGGTAGCTTCTTAATTCATGCAAAACCTTGGTTTGCACGACACGCAACCCTAAGTGGTCCGGTGATCGTTCCAGTGCCGGTTCAATTAGACGCAGTGCTTTACGCGGCCAGCCGCGAAAGTAATAAATGTCGGCTAATTTGGCTTCTATATCGGGATTATACGGTGCTCGACGATACAAATTTTCCATTCGGCTTTGACCTTGGTAGAGTTTATCTGCATAAGCCCTCATTAGAGCTGCAGTCAGTTCGGTATAAGTTTTGTCGGGATTATCCCGAGTGCGGGAATAGCCTAACTCATCTTGAAATTCGATGCTGTCCGGTAGTTCGTCATTGAGCCGGTCCGCCAGTTCAATGGCATCTTTAAATTGTTCCGATTCCAGATAAGCATATATCAATGAGGCTCGGGCATTGCGATTATCGGGCGAATCTTCAATGATCGAAAGATAAAGGTCGCGGGCCCGTTTAGGTTGTCTGGCATAAAGATAAGCATCAGCAGCGGCGATTCGGCTATAGGAAGGGATTTCAATTGCTTGTGCCTGTAATTGTTCGAATAATGCGATAACCTCCAGCATTTTGTTGCGGTTGCGCAAGGCGATCATCAAATCGAAATGGGCTCTGTTGAGCCAAATTTGCGGTTCGGGCAATTCAAGTCGAGCGATCGATTCGATATTGGCTTCAACGGCGGAAATGGCCTTATCCATTTCTTGATAACGGTTGGGCGCGCCGCTTGGAATATCGGCGCTGTTTCTAATCAGCGCGGCTGCGTAATCCCAGCGGAAGCCGGCCCAATCCTCATCGGAGAAAGCGGCTTTATAGTGTTGGGCAGCGGTTAGAGCATCTTCGTATTGTCCGTTTGCTTGCAGAGCGAATGCTAGATTTCTTTGTACGTCCACTCGATCCGGTTGAATGGATAAAATTTTTCGATAGAGGTTAATGGCAATCGAAAAATTATTTCGGTTTTCGTGGACCTGAGCCAAAAAGACCAAAAGATCGAGTCGTTCGGGAAAAGTTTCGGAAAGTTCGGTTAAATAAATAATGGCCCGCTCATGATCGCCGCTTTGTTTCAACGTTAACGCAAGACCGAGCCTGGACTCAAAGCGGTCGGGAAATTTTTCGAGCACTGAACGATAAAGCGTTTCCGACTGTTTGAAGTCGCCTGAATTTCTGGCCGCTCTTGCAACGGACTCGATGACATAGATTGGAGCGGTATCTAAATCAATGGCGCGGCTAAGTTCGATGACTTTTTCGTATTGGTCGGTCCACGACAAAATTTGAACATAATCGTAAAGATAGCGGAGCGTTTTCGGATGTTCGGTTCGAAGAAATTGCAGTTGCTCCAATGCTTGTTCAGTCCGGCCGCTACGAGCGGCATCGAGCGCATCGCGATAAATCCTTTCTTCATCATAGGGTTGCCCTAAAACACTCGAGGAAAAAAGGCTAATTATAGCCGTCAAAATCAAACCGGAATTCATGAGTATTTTAGGGTAGGGATTAGGTTGAAACGCTAGTGTGAAGTAGAGCGGGGCCTGTATCAAGATAGCTAGAGCCTAGGGTGTCAAAATTAACCGATTTTCATGTCAGATAAAATGATTGTTTTATGGATTTTGAGAAAATAATTGGCATTTTTATAA
>SLIO01000021.1 GCA_007135635.1 Methylomicrobium sp.
GCAATTCCCAATTTGGGGATCAAAATCCGCATTCGGCCAATACTTTTTAATATTCGATATTCCCTTCAACGAGCTCCCAAACCGGAAGCAGCAGAGTTCGGCAATGGTTTTCAAACGCATCGTTCAACAGCGCTTCCGGATCGTAGCCATTTAAAAATAATTTTCTAAGCGCCGGCTCATAAGCTTGCTCGATAGCCCATGTTAATTGGTCGATTGCCGAGCTTATCGCTGGTTTTGCCGCACGGCTGCTTTGCGACAATTTATGCGCTTGTTTGACATATGCGAAGGCCGGCTCGACGAAAAACGCATCGGGTTTTTGCAGTCCTTGCCGATAGATTTCAATCCACGCTTCCAATTCGCCTAACGCACAATAGTTCGGCTCGAACGTTATATTTTGGTCGAGAGCGATCAAGCAAGTCTGTTGAGGTTCGATTTGATTGATCATTAGATGATGCAACCAAGCAATCAAAAAGTCCTTGCCTTTCAAATCGGCGTAGCGATAAAACAAACTGCCGTTCCGATAGCGATTGCCGAGATTACCGACCAATCGATAATTTCCGACCGGCAAATCGACCGATAAATCCTCCAGCGGCTCGCCGAGCGCCTTAGCCTTGATCGCTTCGACAAAGGCATCGATGGTTTTTTGTTGGTGCGCAAATTCCAGATCGCCGACCACGCCGGACAACCACCGTCCCTGTGCCTTTAGTTTTTCAGCGGTCAACGATTTATCATGCAACAGCCCACCGATCCATTCGTGATAGATCGCATAACCGTCCAATTGACCGATCGCGAACGGTTCGCGCTCCTCGGCATCCGCAGCAATGCCGTTGAAACGGACATCGAGTCGGCGTTGCATGAAGTATTTTTGCGGATGACGGTAAAAGGCGAACAGCTCGCTTACTTCAACGATCGTTTCGTCGGTTTCATTCGCTAAATGGCCTTGCCACCACGGTACCGGTTCCGGTTTGGGCTTAACCAACGCCGCTGCTGCCTGGCAATCGGCCTCGGAATAACTGAACAAAGTCGACTCGGGCTCGAAATAACGCGGGCTAAAAGCCTGTAAGGGGTGATAGATCACTCTTTCGGCCAACCCGTAATGATCCTTGAGCACGGCCAACAACTCGCTAATCACGACCGAAGGCGGTATCGTTTCGTTATGACTGATCGAACGGCCAATAAACGTGATTATCAACTGTTGTCTAGACGACAGTAAAATTTCGAGAAACTGATAACGGTCGTCGGCGCGGCGCGAGCGGTCGCCCTTGCGAAAATGGGCGGCTAGTAAATCGAAGGTCGGGTTGCGGTCGATTTTCGGAAACTCGCCGTCGTTCATGCCGAGCAAGGCGATAACTTTAAACGGAATCGAGCGCATCGGCAGCATCGAACAAAAAGTGAGCTGACCGCGCAAAAAGCCGTTCGACGATTTGTGCTCCTCCAGGCGGCCTTCGAGCCAGGCGCAAACCACTTGCCATTCGACCGGTTCTTGATGAATGCCGGCTAATGTTTCGGACAATTCCGCTAATAATTCGTTGAGTTGCTGGCGTTCGACGGCATCGGCTTCGGGCAATAATTGATCGGCATAATCATAGAGTTTTTCGCCCCAGACCTTGAGCGGCTTGGCCGTGCTTAAATCGTTGCCGGCGCTAAACAACAATTGTATAAAATCGTTCAAGCCGCCGAGTGCCAAAGCCATTGATCCTTCGATATCGATATAAGGCAAGATGCCGTCGACAAAATCGTCGTCGGTGCCTACCGCATAACCCATCAACAAGCGATCCAGCGCGGCTTGCCAGGTATTTTCATCGAGTTCCGGCAGTCCCAATTCGCGTTTATGTTCGGCCGATTTGCCCCAACGCACTTGTGTATCCCGAACCCAGTGCTTGATCAATTCCAAGTCGGTTTCGGACAAGCCGAAGCCGGGATAAACCGATGGTTTCTCGAGTAAGTCCAGGACAGCGCGCCACCCAAAACGGCTTTGACTCAGCTTCAAAAACACAATGAAGGCATCCTGGGCATGATTGCTCAAGCGTAAACTGCGATCGGCCACCGCGTGTTGAATGTCGTCGAACACCGCAGAAATAAACGGTTCGTATAATTCGATATCCGGCGCCATTACGACGATATCGCGTAGCTCCAACTCGGAATCATTTTCCAGTGCGGCCAGTAGCTGGTTTTTCAAGACTTCGACTTCGCGCATACGGGAATGACAAGCATGGATCGCGATCGAGTCGTCGGCGGTCAGCAAGGTAGACGCGATATCGTTATTGAGAATATCGTTTTGCAACTGCCGCAGAACCGTAGTCGGCTCGTCCTGCTCGAAACTGTCCAGTTCCAATTGAAATTGCGCTTGCTCCAACAGCATCTCTTGAAACTCTCGACCCTGCTGGCCCAATGCCGACAGCAACGGGTGTCCGCCAACCTCCTCCTGGTCGATACGCTGACGCTTGGTCGCCAAATCCGCCCAAAAAGCCCGGGCGGGATTGAGTAAATACAAATGCACTTGCGCATGATTCGCCAATCCCTGTAAAAAACCCAGAAACAGCGGCGGCATCGTATTGACGCCGAAGATCGAGATCCGCTCAGGCAACACGGAGGAAAATTGTCCCGATGGTGCCGAATTGAATCGGTCGATCACATCTAGCCACAAACTACCCCGGTGCTTCGCGCCTGCATTTTCGGTAATTCTTTGCCATAATGCTCTTTGCCAGCGTTCGGTTTCCGTATCGTAAAGCGTTTCGCCTTGTTGCCAGGCGGCCAGCAAGTCGGGGCGCATGATTTGATATTGGTCGAAAATCAAGGCCAATTGCAACGCCAGCTGATAACGCTTTATGGCCACGGTTTCGCCGGTCAAATAATTATTCAGCGGTGCAAATATCTCGCTACCGAGTTCGCGCAAGAGTGCTTCAAAGCACCAATGCAACACATGGCGGTCGAAGGCCTCGTCATTCAATCGGCTGTCGATCCGTTGCGCCAAGGTACTGAAAAACCGTCCCGGAAATAAAAACTCATAATTTCCCCAAACGCCGAGCCGGCTTGCCAACTGTTGCGACAACCAGCGTTCCATGCCCTGGCTTTGAATCAGAAACACTTCCTTGGTAAATGGCGAACTCAGCGGTTTAGTTTCGATGACGGCCGCCAAATGCTCGAGTAGATTTTCGGTTTTATTGGAACTGTGCAGAATGAACATGAGGTTGGTTTGATTTTTTTCGGTTTTGGCGGCAAGCTCTTGGGAAAAATTATTAAGCGGCGGAAGTATAACAAGCGCAAACCGGTCACGCAGAGTATCGGTTAAACTTAAGCCGTGACGATTACTATTTATTATCTCGCGCGGAGGCTCTGTAAAAAATCTTGGCGTCACTGCACGATCAACTATGGATTTCGTGATAAATAACGTCCTGGAACTATGCGCTTTGTTGAGGATTCGGTAACTCGCTTGGCAGGGCGCCGTTAATACATCCGTGTAGGCTTGACGGCGGCGACTGATTGCCAAGGATGGCATGAATGCAGATTTTGCAGGAGCAAAAATCTGCCCTGCCGCCGACACCTGCCAATCGAGCAACCGAACCCTCCGTAAAATGGGTAAATTATTTACGACCAAATCCTATGAACCTTGGAACGATTAAACAATGAACGAAATTAATCAAGCTAAAAAGGTAAGGCGCTTAACGGCAATCATTTATATTCTGGTTATGCTTTTTTTAGTGTTGGGAACCTTATATTCCGAACAGCGGAAGGAACGAGCGCGTGAAGCACAAAGGCTTGCCGATCAAGGTATTATCGGTCATTCGATCGAAGCCGATTAATTAGCACCAAGCCAATTAACA
>SLIO01000166.1 GCA_007135635.1 Methylomicrobium sp.
ATTTATGACAACAAAAAAACGGTCCCCAACCCCAAAAATGCTACAAAACCGACGACATCGGTCACGGTAGTTAGAATGACCGAACCCGATAAGGCCGGGTCGATATCAAGCTTATCCAAGACCAATGGAATGACTACGCCTGCGAAAGCCGCAATGATAATATTAACGACAATCGCGGCCGCAATCACCGAACCGATTGACAGGCTACCGAACCAAATGCCTGCAATTACGCCGATCACTAAAGCCCATAACAAGCCATTGAGTATGCCGACGCTGACCTCTTTAATCAATAGCGGCTTAAAATTTCCTTTGCTGATTTGACCCAACGCAATACCTCTAATGATCAAAGTCAAGGTCTGACTGCCGGCAATCCCGCCCATCGATGCGACAATCGGCATCAACACCGCTAATGCAACAATTTGCTGTAATGTACCTTCAAATAAGCCGATTGACCAAGAGGCCAGAAAAGCCGTTAACAAATTGATTCCTAACCAGGTGGCTCGGCGTTTTGAACTACGAATCACAGGAGCGAACAAGTCTTCGTCTTCATCCATACCAGCGGTTGCCATCAATTGGCTTTCATATTCTTCGCGGGTAATTTCCAAAGCCAAGCGTAACGTAATTCTCCCCAACAATAGCCGATTGGCATCGATGACCGGTAATGCGCTTAGCCCGGAATGTTCCATCTTTTCCGCTGCATCGGTTAAATAACTATCCGCTGAAACAGTAACAGGATCGTCTATACATAATTCTACCAATGGCGTAAGCGGATCCGCGGCGTACAATTTATGAACGAGAACGGTGCCGACGAAAGCGCCATTACGCTGAATCAGATAAATGCAATCGGTATACTCGGGCAGGTTTTTGCGGATCAAGCGCATCGCCTGTCTAACCCTTGCCGTCCTTGGCAAAATCAATAACTCGTGATCGACATAGCGGCCGATTCGTTCATCGTCATATTGCGCCGATAACTGATAATGTTTACGCTGACTGGCATCCATATTGCCAAGCGCGGTATCTATCACCGATTCCGGCAATGTTTCCGCCAGCTCGATCAAATCCTCGGCATGCAGACCGCTCAACAAATTTTGCAATTCCGCTTCATCGAAGCTTTCGATGATAGTCTGCCTGGGCTCGGAACGCATCGCAACCAAAACATCGATACGATCTTCAACAGGAACCTGCTGCCAACGCTCCAAACGTTGATGCAAGGGCAGGGATTCCAACAATAATGCCAATTCGGTACTTTCCAGTTCTTCTATGGCTTGTTCAAAAACAGTTTTTTGATCTTCATTTTCAGCTTCGTTAAGACGCTCGACCAAATGACTGATTTCTTCGTTCATTGCTGCCCCCAAATTGGGTCCCTTAAACGGGACTGTGTAAACGTTAAGCCAAAAAAAAGGGCCCTTTCGGGCCCTTTTCACATTATTATTCGGCAACCCATTTTAAGCATATAGTTGATTATCAAAGGCATTTAAGGCCATGTATTTCATAAATGTACCTCTACACTTCGAAATAACCGCGAACGGCTTCGGGCGATAAACCATTCGCTCGGACATTATTAGGCCAAAACAACCATGCATCGGAATTGGGTGAACAAAAAAGAGTCTGATCATCGAATTAACAATAACAGGCAATAGTCCTGTGTTAAATAAGCTACGAATTATGAAAGCCATTTGCCGTGAATGCAATTAAAACCTAGCAAGTCTCAAATCTATTCATGTCGTTTGAACGGCTCGATTAAAAAAACCTACCAAATTCATAAGAAATTAAGAACTTTTCATGCGTTGCAAAGTCAGAGCATAAATCAATCGATCAAGAATCGTTAAAACGGCCGAGACAGTCGGCGGCTTTCAATCAAGCGACCGATTCGATGGTAAAAGTCGTCGAGACTGGCGGTAAAAACAGACTGTTCCGGCAGTTGATTCGACTTGAACAAATACTGTGCACCGGTACCGCCGACCCATAATTGAATATCTTTCGGCAACGCCTCGACCAGATGGTTTAAGTTTTGAATCATGGCTTGTTCAGGCGGTGTATTAGCGAGACTCATTACAATAACAGAAGGCTTGAGCCGGCTTCCGACGTTTAACAAGTCTTCCCATGGCAAGTCGGGACCGATGTAATAGCATTTGCAACGTTGGCTAGCGGCCAACCAACAGCTCAGCAATATTCCGAATTCGTGATGTTCTCCGGTCATGGTCGCGAACATCACGCCGGGATTGGTTCCGGAAAATGGCTGTTCGTGATTCACCATGCTTAACACGATTCGTTTAACACAGGCGGAAAATAGATGCTCTTGAGCAATTGTCAATTTACCTTCATGCCAAAGATTACCCACTTTTTCCAAGGTCGGCAAAAGAATCTCCCGGGCATAGCTAAGAGGATCCATTGCAATCAGTGCCCGCCGGAGCAGCTCTTCGCAAACATCCATGCGAAACTCCAGCAGAGCATCGACAATCCGTTCAAAAAACAATTCTTGATTGGCATTAGGTGGATTCCGATTGGCATTTAACAAATCCTGTAGCTCATCGTTACTCAAATCTGCGATTTTGCTAATCGTAAAACCTTGCTGAGTTGCCGCCAGTAGAAGCGTCAAACGCTCGACATCTTGCTGCGTATAAAGACGCCGGCCCTTGCTGTCCCTAACGGGGTTAACGGTTCCGTAGCGCCTTTCCCAAGCTCTGAGCGTTTCGGTGTTGATTCCTGTGAGTGAAGTCACGGTTTTTATTGTATACATTTATGCACAGGTTTTGTTTATGATTAATGTTTGACAAACATTGTACTCAGGAGTAATGTTTAATCCAAGCTTTAGTTGACTCAACAAAGTATTTACTCAGGGTATATAACCAGTTATCAGGTAAGGGGCAATCCACTATGACCCAATTGAACCATTTAATGCTAAACAATCAATACCGTTCGGGCAGTTTTCGGGCATTTTATAAGGAAACCACCATTGAAACGGATCTATATGTTTCACGCCGACCGCTCATCGACATCCTCAACGACGCTTCCGACGAAATCGAATCGGAACCTGTCGATGTCGAATTATTTGCGGAAACCGAAGAATTATCCTCATCGAATAATGCAATGACATTCATGCAGAGTGGAGGCGACGAGTTATTAATACATCAGCAAAATGCATCGGTTTTAACCGCCGAGGAATTAACCTCGCTAGCCCAGCAGATGGAACAAAGTCGCTTGAATTTATCGCGATTGATGATTTATTCGGATTCGGGACTGTCGGTTATAGCCGGCGAATTTATTCGAGCTATCGGTGATGGCATCGACTTATCTGAGCTTATCAGAAAAAACAATCTCGACCCTTTACAAAGCGAGAATGTTGCACAGGATACCGCTAAACAGCTCGCAAGCAAATTATTGGGTTGTTTTCAGCAAGTCATCAACACCAAAGATCATCCGCATTCAAGTGCAGTATTTACCGAATGCAAGCAGTTGCTCGACGATCTTCATCTTTTACCTAATTTTCTACAACAAATCGTCAAGGTCTTAACCTGCAGGCTCAGGGACCGAGCACTCAATGATGATGACCTGGAGTTGCTGAAATCCGCGTCGATCGAGCAACAACGAATGATTTCCGCCCGACGTGCGATGATCAGTGGCAACCTTAGGTTAGTCACTTTCATTGCACGTCAATATCACCATTCCTCGGTGCCGTTTACCGACTTGATTCAAGACGGGACTGTGGGTTTAATCAAGGCGGTTGACCGTTACGATTGGCGACGCTCGGTGCGCTTTTCCACCTATGCAATTTATTGGATCAAACAAAGCATCACTCGGGGAATGGTCAGACAGGAAAAGATGGTCCGCTTGCCATACAACATCGCGGCAAAAGCGGCCGCGGTATTTGAAACGATGAACGATTATCTGGTCAAACACAACCAATGGCCGACCAATAAGACACTTGCCGATCTCTGCGCTTTGCCCGAAGAGGAAATCAAAGCCATCGTCGATAATTATCAACCGACCATCTCGCTCGATAACAATATCAACGACGACGAGGATTTACCGGCGATCGTCGATTCGATAGAGCAACACCATTTTCCGCAACCGATTAATATACTAGCTAATTCGGCATTGAAAAACTGCTTGAGGAAGGCCATCGAAACGCTACCTGAGCGCGAAGCCGACATCATCAATTGCCGCTTCGGGCTCGACAGCGACACCGAAATGACGCTGCAAGACATTGCCGATCGGATGTCGTTAACGCGGGAACGGGTCCGGCAAATTCAGAACAGCGCGCTTTTAAAATTAAGAAATAAATTCAGTAGTGATTTAGTCGATTTTCTCGAACCGGGCTAAAGCGGCCGATTGAATCGACATTGCACCGAGCAATAAAAGGCCGGATAAGCAATAAATCGGCCTCAACACACGAGTATCAGGAGTACGCTATGACCTGGAACAATAAAAAAAATGACCCAGAGGAAATGGGTGAAAATCCCAAGTCCGATTGGGAAGCTCAATTCGATAATATTTGGCGAAGCATCAATCAAAAGCCGAAAAATTTTCTTAGCCTTCATTCCAAATCCCTATTCACTTACTCAAGCGCCGCGTTGTTAATTGCCTGGGCGGGCAGCGGCGTTTATATCGTGGACCAAGGCAACCGAGGCGTAGAAACCCGCTTCGGCGCCTATCAAGCCACCACGATGCCCGGCCCGCATTGGCATTTACCCTTCCCAATAGAAGATGTGTCTATCGTCAACGTCGAAAAACAACGCTTCATTGAAATCGGTTATCAAACCGGCAGCCGCCAACTCGGCAGTGGATCGGACTTACCCGAATCGCTGATGCTAACCAAGGATGAAAACATTATCAGTGTTAGGCTGGCCATTCAATATCAAATCAAAGATGCCAGAGATTATTTATTTAATGTCAAAAATGCCGAAGCCACGCTTAAGCAGGTCACCGAAAGTATCGAACGGGGCGTGATCGGCAAGAATAATATGGACTTCATCCTGACCGAAGGTCGCAGCCAAATCGCCACGGCAATCAAGGATCAGGTGCAGGAAGCGATGGACCAATACCAAACCGGCTTGCGCATCGCTAGTGTCAATTTACAGGATGCCCAACCTCCCGAAGAAGTTCAGAATGCTTTCGAAGATGCAATCCGAGCACGTGAGGACAAACAAAGACTGATCAATGAAGCTGAAGCTTATGCCAACGAAGTCATTCCAAAAGCTCGAGGTGCAGCCGCCCGTTTGATTCAGGAGGCCGAAGGCTACGAGGCTCAAGTGATCGCCAGAGCAACCGGCGAGACACAACGCTTCGATCAATTACTGGTCCAATATGAAAAAGCGCCCAAAATAACTCGTAAACGTTTGTATCTTGAAGCCAAGGAAAAACTTTACAGCAATACCAATAAGGTGATCGTGGCGGTTGAAAACGGTAATAATATGTTTTATATGCCGATCGACTCGATGAATAAAAATGGTGATCAAAAAGCCGGTAGCCCTAGCCTAAATTCGATTGCGCAAATAGAAAAAGCCGCCCAGACCGACGCTCGAAAGCCAATCCATGCATCAACTATCCGTTCCAGTAGGAGCAGACTATGAATTCTTTGTCTAAACAATTATTAGTTCCCATCGGTTTATCGGTGCTGATTATTGGATATATGTCGGTGTTTTATGTTGGCGAAAGTGAAAAAGCGATCAAATTTCGCTTGGGCGAAATCGTCGGCTCCGATTATCGGCCTGGCCTTCATTTAAAACTGCCGTTGATCAATAACACCAGCGCATTCGATGCCCGAATTCAAACGCTTAATGCCAAATCGGAGCGGTTTCTGACTTCGGAAAAGAAAAATGTGATTGTCGACTCCTTTGCCAAATGGAAAATTGGCGATGTCGGGCTGTTTTATACGACGGTCAGCGGCGATTCTTATCAAGCCAACCTTCGACTCGATCAAATCATGAAAGATGCGATGCGCGGCGAATTTGGTTTGAGAACGATTAAAGAGCTGGTTTCCGAGGATAGGGGCAATTTACGCAAGGTGCTGATGGAAAAATTAAGCCCGGTCGCTGAACAATACGGCATCGAGCTGGTCGATATCCGCATCAAGCGCATCGATCTGCCTGACGAAGTCAGCAGCTCGGTATTTCGCAGAATGGAAGCCGAACGCGAAAGGGTTGCACGAGAATTCCGCTCACAAGGCGCGGAACTTGCAGAACAAATTAGCGCACAAGCCGATAAAGAACGCGAAATTATTTTGGCTAATGCTTATCGAGAAGCCGAACAAATACGAGGACGCGGCGATGCCAAGTCGGCCGAGATCTATGCGGTCAGCCATGGCAAAAATGAAGAGTTCTATGCATTCCACCGAAGCTTGAACGCCTATCAAAAATCGTTCGAAAATACCCAGGATACTCTGTTATTGGAACCTAAATCGGATTTCTTCAGGTATTTTTCGAAAGAAGAATGATATCCTCATACATCTCTAAAGGGGAGAAAATTTAAATGAAATCAAATGCACTTAAAATCGTTATCTGGATAGTGGTGGGGCTTACGTTATTCACGGCATTTAGCCGAATGGGCCCGCAAAACGATAGTAACTATGCCTTGTCGTACTCGGACTTCATCGAAGACATACGAGCCGGCGTAGTCGCTGAAGTCACTATCAACGGCGATGAAATCAACGGCCGTAGACGTAACGGGGAACGGTTTATGACCTATAACCCCAATGACGCCAAAATGATCGACGAATTGTTGGAATACGGCGTCAAAATCAAAGTCGCATCGCCGCCGAAACAATCAATGCTGATGCAGATATTTGTCTCATGGGCACCGATGTTACTATTGATCGCAGTCTGGGTTTATTTCTTTCGCAAGCAGCAAGGCGGCGGAATGGGCGGCCAGATGAATTTCGGTAAAAGCAAGGCTAAATTGCTGGAGGAAAACCAAATCAAGGTCAAGTTCACTGATGTTGCCGGCGTAGAAGAAGCCAAGGAAGACGTCGTGGAAATGGTGGATTTTCTGAGAGACCCCGCCAAGTATGAATTCCTAGGCGGTCAGATACCCCGCGGCGTTCTGATGGTGGGTCCTCCGGGAACCGGCAAAACATTGCTGGCGCGAGCCATAGCAGGCGAAGCGGGTGTGCCGTTCTTCTCGATATCCGGTTCGGATTTCGTCGAAATGTTCGTCGGTGTGGGTGCTTCTCGCGTTCGCGACATGTTCGAACAAGCCAAGAAACGCGCGCCTTGCATCATTTTCATCGACGAAATCGATGCGGTCGGCCGTCATCGTGGCAACGGTATGGGCGGCGGTAATGATGAGCGCGAACAAACCCTGAACCAATTGCTTGTAGAAATGGACGGCTTCAACGGCAACGAAGGTATCATCGTGATAGCGGCAACCAACCGTGCCGATGTGCTCGATAAAGCCTTGCTGAGACCTGGCCGATTCGACCGTCAAGTCACGGTCGGCTTACCCGATATCAAGGGCCGCGAGCAGATTCTTGGCGTCCATATCAAAAAAGTACCGCAAGCCGCCGATGTCAACATCAACGATCTTGCCAGAGGCACGCCCGGATTTTCCGGCGCGGAACTAGCGAACTTGATTAATGAAGCCGCTTTATTCGCTGCGAGGAAAAACAAACGCGAAGTGAACATGGAAGACCTCGATAAAGCCCGTGACAAGATGCTCATGGGGGCCGAAAGACGAAGCATGATGATGCGAGAAGAAGATAAATTGATGACCGCCTATCATGAAGCCGGTCATGCTATCGTCGGACGCATCGTTCCGGAGCACGATCCGGTCTACAAAGTCAGTATCATGCCCCGCGGTGGTGCGCTAGGTATCACGATGTTCCTGCCTGAACGGGATTCCTATAGCGCCAGCCGGGATAAGTTGGAAAGCCAAATCGCCAGCTTATTTGGCGGACGCGTTGCCGAGGAAATTATTTACGGCAAAAACAAAGTGACCACCGGCGCGTCCAATGACATCGAGCGCGCCACTCAATTGGCCCGCAACATGGTGACTAAATGGGGACTCTCCGATCGCCTCGGCCCGATGGATTACGGCCCGGATCAGAATCAAGGCTATTTCGGACCGCAAAATAAAGCGATGTCGGAACAAATGGCGCGATTGATCGATGATGAGATTCGCTCGCTGGTCGACAAAAACTATGAGCGCGCCAGGCAGATTCTCACCGACCGCATGGACATCCTGCATAACATGGCGGAAGCCTTGATGTTGTGGGAAACCATCGATAAGTTTCAAATCGATGATCTGATGAAAGGCAAAAAAATCGCTCCGCCGATACCGGAAGATGATAACAAGGACGAGCAACCACCTGTCTCCCTGACACCGGATACAACGAGCGGCGGTAATATCGGTCAAAGCGGCCTGGCAACCTAGCCGCTGTCAACGTCCTCCTCTATAAAGTCCTCCTGTTCGGTTCTTTCAGGAGGACTTCTTTTTCAGGATAATTTCATGAATAGTTTTGTAACAAAAGGCTTGACAAGCTTCAAATACGCCCTGGAAGCTAATTATTATGTCTCGCTGGCCGTCAGTATCGCAGCAGCAACCCTATCCTTCACTAATGACCAGGCCTTTTTTGAGCTCAACACCGACCTTTACGGCCCCTTGAGTAACAACATCAAGATCATGATGATTTATATCGTACTAGCAGAATTATCAATGTTCGCTTATTGTGTTATGAAGCAAAGCTATAAAGAATTAACAGCCGCCGGTCTTTTTTTGATTTTGTTGAGTGGCGCGCTTGAATTTTACGGTCGCGTCAATCAAATTCCGATCGATAATACTTATCGACTGTTTTTTCTCTATGCAGGCCTTTCGCATATAGGCTATGGTTTATTATCGTTTCTACCCGTAAAACAGGAATACGACGGTCAACATGTCGAGGAATCCTGATAAGCAAACCCGATAAATCTGTTGTTGCCACTCTCATTTTGGACCCGAGTCATGAATATATACTTCGCACGATCACATTTTCTGGTAAGCTCACGCCTCTTTTGTCCGGTAGCTGCGTTGCGAAAACAGTTACATAGCTTGCTATGCGCCTGTTTTCGCGCCTTGCCACCGAACAAAATAGCATTGCCATAAAAGCCGAAAACATGACCATGCGAAGTATATTACTAACAGGCGGCACCGGTTTTATCGGCACCCTTTTAACCAGACAATTAAGCGGTCAAGGTCACCAGCTGACGGTACTTAGCCGGAACCCCGAACGCGTACCGTTAATTTGCGGCCCTGACATAAAAGGCCTGGGCAGCTTCGACGATATCCGCCCAGACCAAAGATTCGACGCAATCATTAATCTGGCCGGTGCGCCTATTTTCGACAAAAGATGGACCGAGGCACAAAAACGCATCATTTGGGACAGCCGCGTCTTATTGACTGATCGTTTGTTTGAAACGATGAAACGATTGGCCGTAAAACCGGAAGTCTTGATTAGTGGGTCGGCGATAGGCTATTACGGAAACCAAGGCGACACGGTTCTCGATGAAGAGACGCCCGCCAAAGACGATTTTTCACATCGATTATGCTCGGCCTGGGAAAACAGTGCGCTTCAAGCCGAGCAGCTAGATATTAGAGTTTGTTTAATACGAACCGGTTTGGTTCTAGGGCACGGAGGGGGACTGCTACAACGTATGCTCCTCCCCTTCAAGCTTGGCTTGGGCGGCCAAATCGGTCCCGGCAACCAATGGATGTCTTGGATACACCGGCAAGATTGGATCAATATCGCCTGCGCAATGTTGAACGACGACTCAATGCGCGGCCCCTACAATGCTACCGCGCCTAACCCCGTTACCAATCGCGAGTTCACCGAAACGCTAGCCGCCTGCTTGAAACGTCCTGCCCTACTACCGATTCCCGCTTGGGCTTTGAAGCTACTGCTCGGTGAAATGTCGGAACTAGTACTTGGCAGCCAACGCGTCTTGCCATTAAGACTGATTAATGAACTTGGCTTCAGTTTTGAATATAACGACTTGCAATCGGCTTTTACCGAGGCTCTGTCATCCCACTGTGATTGATTATTCCCTTTTGATCGAGAAGCCGTCTAAGATAAGAATTTATTTCAATGGCTTATTATGCTTATGCAAATTACTCTTAAGCAGGACGGGGTTTGCAACTTATGGGCATCAAGCTAAAAAAGACCAACCCGCACCACGCTCTTTCCCAAGCTCCAGCTTCCTGAGACCGACACAAGGACCGCACATTGCCAATCAACCCCGGCTTACTCATTCAAATTTCCTTGATTGTCGGGAAGCTAGAGCTTCCTGAACAGGTTACCCAAGCTGAAGCTCTCATCGTTATACATAAGTACCGGTACACTTGATGAACAGAGTTTATCGAATAACTGGGAGCGTTGATGTTTGATAAATCTGTGGATATTGATCGTCATTGGCTTCGATAGTCGCGACGAAGGCGTCGCTCCCACAGGGGCGGCGATGATCGCTCCAGTGCTGTGTGTCGGGCAATTTTTTTGCCTGACTATACCGGGCTTTCAAGCCAAGTGATTGCTCGCTATCAGAAATGGTGAACTTGCACTCATTCTTTGAATTCTGTCACTTGACGCGCATGCCCGGCACGGCACCCTGGTCGGGACTCAGCAACCAGATGTCCTTGCCGCCGGGCCCGGCCGCCAACACCATGCCTTCGGATAAACCGAAGCGCATTTTCCTGGGCTTCAGGTTCGCAACGACCAAGGTCAATTTGCCGACCAAGTCTTCCGTGGCGTAGGCCGATTTGATGCCGGCAAAGATATTGCGTGTTTCATCGCCGATATCGACGGTTAATTGCAGCAACTTGTCGGCGCCTTCGACATGCTCGGCTTTGACAATGCGCGCGATGCGAAGATCCAGTTTGGCGAAATCGTCGAACTCGATCGGCTCGGCAATCGGGTCGAATCGTTTCGGTTTCGGCTCATCGGTTTTTTGCAGATTTTCTTTCGAGGCTTCAATTACGGCGGCGATTTTATCCGGTTCGACGCGCGTCATCAAAGGACGAAACACGTCGATTTGATGATCGAGCAAGGGTTCGGCACGGTCCGGCCAGGCTTCCGGCTCAAGGTTCAGAAAAATCTCGGCTTGATGCGCCATTGCCGGTACGACCGGTTTTAAATAGACGATCAGCAATCTGAATAAGTTGATGCCCATTGAGCAGACTTCATGCAATTCCTCGTCGCGGCCTTCTTCTTTCGCGATCAGCCAGGGTTTTTTCTCGTCGATGTATTGATTGGCCCGATCCGCGAGCGCCATGATTTCTCGCATCGCCTTGCCGAATTCGCGTGCATCGTAACAACGTGCAATGCCTTCATTAGCCTCGGTAAAATAATCGAACAGGTCCGGCTCCGCGCAATGTTTCGACAGCATGCCGTCAAAACGCTTATGAATGAAACCGGCGCAACGGCTTGCAATATTGACGACCTTACCGACTAGGTCGGAATTGACGCGCTGAGTAAAATCGTCGAAGTTCAGATCGATATCGTCAACGCCGGAGCCCAGTTTCGCGGCAAAATAATAACGCAAATATTCCGGATTAAGGTGATCGAGATAAGTGCGCGCCTTAATGAAAGTGCCGCGCGATTTGGACATCTTTTCGCCATTAACGGTTAAAAATCCGTGTGCAAAAATCGCACTCGGCGTTCTGAATCCGGAACCTTTAAGCATCGCCGGCCAGAACAAGGCATGAAAATAAATGATGTCCTTACCGATAAAGTGATAGAGCTCAGCATCGCTTTCTTCTGCCCAAAAGTCGTCGAAATTTAAGTCTTCCCGGCTTTCGCATAGATTCTTGAAGCTAGCCATGTAACCGATCGGCGCATCGAGCCAAACATAAAAATATTTGCCCGGTGCATCAGGTATTTCGAAACCGAAATAAGGCGCATCGCGCGAAATATCCCATTCTTGCAAGCCGTTTTGGAGCCATTCATTCATTTTATTGCCGACTTCCGGCTGTAAATGGCCTTCCTTTATCCAGTCTCGCAGCATGTTCTCGAAATCCGGCAGTTTAAAGAAATAATGAAGCGATTCCCTCTCAATCGGTTTTTCGCCGGAAACGACCGAGACGGCATTTTTCAATTCGGTCGGCGAATAAGTCGCGCCGCACACCTCACAGCTATCGCCGTATTGATCCTTAGCGCCGCATTTCGGGCAATCGCCTTTGATGAAGCGGTCGGGCAAAAACATATTTTTGACCGGATCGAAAGCCTGCGTGATGCTGCGCGATGTGATATGCCCGCCTTCGCGCAAACGCCTATAGATCAACTCGGCGAGCGATTTGTTTTCTTCGGAATGCGTACTATGAAAATTGTCGAATGCGACGCCGAACTCGGTAAAGTCGGCCAAATGCTCTTCGGCGGAGCGGGCGATTAATTGTTCCGGTGAAATGCCTTCACTATCGGCCCGTAGCATGATCGGCGTACCGTGCGTATCATCGGCACAGACGAAATAGCATTGCTGATGCCGTTGTTTCTGAAACCGTACCCAAATATCGGTTTGAATATATTCGACCATGTGTCCTAAATGAATCGGACCATTGGCATAAGGTAGGGCACTGGTAACAAGAATTTTTCTGTCTGACATGGTTTTAACCGGCGAAAATGAGATGAAAACAAGCGCACTATTATGGCATAAAACCTGATTTTATTGGGACTTACAAAACGACCAAGGCAGGACAAACGTTTTGTATATTAGTTAATATTGTTGACTTGGATAAAACCTTTACTCGATACGACGCCTTTATCGCAATGGCCTTGAATATTCTAACTAACGCTTATGAAAGCTAAGCAATCACCCCGGCAAATGAAAGTGCAAAGATGGAAAGAGCGCGGTCACTCGACCGGTAGGATGCCATGAACCCAGCCCCTAAATTATCCAAGACAATTAAACATGGCCAATGGGCTATGGAATTTAGGTGCTGGGTGAATATGTCCCTTTAGGCTCAACGAATATATCCATTTGGATGTTTTTCAATGAAATTAACGTAAACTGCATTACACTTATCTCTAGTATGACTTGTATTTGTTCCGCTTATGAATCAGTCCATAACAAGTATCGATGTCCTTTGCGTAGGACAAGCGACTTACGATCTTATTTTTTCGGTACCGGCTCACCCCGGTGCCGATGAGAAAGTATTTGCCGACCGTTTTGCCGGCTGCGGCGGAGGGCCTGCTGCCAATGCCGCGATAACGGTTGCTCGTCTGGGTTACAAAGCGGCCTTTGCCGGTTATTTGGGCAATGACTTGTTCGGTTCCAAACATTGGCAGGAATTTTCTGATGCAGGAGTCGATACCGACTTGATCATTAGGGGCCAGGCCCCGACGCCGCTGTCGGCAATTCTGGTTAAACCCGATGGACAACGTTCTCTGATCAATTACAAAGGTGCAACCCGGCCTTTGCCCGCCGATGCGAACAATTACTCGAGCCTCGAGTTCAAAACCGTGCTGTTCGACGGTCACGAACCGCACATTTCTATAAAATTGGCTCGATATGCAAAACTCATTGGCATTACGACCCTGCTCGATGCCGGTTCGGTTCACGAAGGCACCCTTGGCTTATTGGACTTATCTGATTATTTGGTTGCTTCGGAAAAGTTTGCACTGCAATACGCCGGTGACACACGCACCGCATTGAGCCGTCTGGCGGAAATCGCGCCGAATGTCGTGATTACATTAGGCGAAAACGGTTTGATTTGGCAACGTGGTAATGAACAAGGCGAGATGCCGGCGTATCCTATCATCGCGATCGATACCACCGGCGCCGGCGATGCTTTTCACGGCGCATTCGCGGCCGCGTTGGCCGCAGGTAAAAACTGGCTTGATATTTTGAATTATGCCAGCGCGGCCGGTGCACTTTGTTGCACTAAGACCGGCGCCAGACCCGGATTACCTACCTGTGAAGAAATGCAGGATTTTTTACGTTAGGATTTCGCGAAAAATAACTTCCTGGAGTTATGAGCTTTGTCGAGGATTCGGTAACTCGCCTGGCAGGACGCCGTGAATAAGTCCTTGTAGGCTTGACGGCGGCGACTGATTGCCAAGGATGGCGTGAATGCAGATTTTGCAGGAGCAAAAATCTGCCCTGCCGTCGACAACTGCCAATCGAGCAACCGAACCCTCCAAAAATAGGGAAGTTATTTATGACCAAATCCTAAATAAATGTAGCAATTCCCAGTTTGAGCATTTATGAGTCCCAAATTGGGAATTACTGCAATAGATC
>SLIO01000054.1 GCA_007135635.1 Methylomicrobium sp.
AATTTAAGTTAAGCAAGCGTCTTTCAAAGGCTTGAAATCGCCTTAAGGCGTTACTGTTATGCTGAACCCTATTGATCATGCCATCTAAATGACTTTGCAATATCGACAAGTCGGTCGTTAAATCTTCTTCCAAAGCTAAATCTCTCATTAATAAAAAGCCCTGCTCACTTACCGAAGAACTGTTCAATTTTTTAGCGAAATTCGATCCAATAGGGAAGAAAGATGGAATTTCGGGGCTGAAAAAACCCATCCTTGGGACTTGACGGCAGATCCTGACCACGAGGGATGACAGAAATGCCCATTTTGCTAAGACAAAAACCGCCCTACTGCTGACGACAGCCTAGCTAAACTCACCCCAAACCTCCTGAAATTAGACGTTATCCACTCAGATAAGGTTTAACAATCATCACTACAGTTACTTTTATTAAGATTAGCAGCAAAATAAAAATTTACGAATGCCCTAGTATTACTTATTGGCATGAGCGGAAACATAAACTTTTTCATTGAGCAACTTGTTCGTTGAAATTTTGGTGATAATCTTTTTAAAAAGCGAGTTTTATTTGGACACTCTCTCCGTTCAAACCATACATTTGGAGCATGAAAAATGAATCAAGAGACCGACAATTCAGCTAACCGTCTGGACGATAACGTATCTAAAATCGTTGCATCAATCGATCGCGATGTAGAACGTGGAGAGGACATTGTAATGGCAGGTTTATGTATCGTTATGATGTCGACTTTTTTTGCACCAGTGGCTCCTCCGGCAGTATTATTGCCTTTTGTAGCTCTTACTTTTGCTGTGTCGGCGGGACTGGCAAGACTAAATTACCGAAAAATCGAACGGAAGCTAACTAATGCCCTGGTGATGATTGAAGAATTAGACCAGTCCAAACTCAGACCCATTCAAGCAGTATTTGAAGCATCGCCCTATGAATCCTTAAGTCAATCTTTTAATCCTTTTAAAAATCTCAAGCGTACCGCTAAATCGGTGCTCGGTGGGTTTTTGATCAACCCGCTCTGGATGCCTATTTTCTATATGATTGGCCTACAAATAGATGAAGAAAAAAAATTGATTGCACTAAATCAAGCCGTCATGTCTATCGAACAAGAATTAGTCGATAATGTGTATGAGTTTTACGCATGAATTGCAAGGCAAGAAAGCGATCAATCCACTCGGTTCGTTTCAATGAATGGAGTATCGCTTGGCTCGCCAATTAAGCCTCCAGTGACGTTATTAACGCCCATTTTCTTTACCACATCAAAAACCTGACGTGTATTCACCGACTCAACGACCGTAATTTTATCGAAAGCTTGCGCCACTTCGACCATAACCTGTAAATTTTTGCTGTTGTCTTTGTTCTTTTCAATTTGATCAACGAAGTACCCACCGATTTTGACAAAATCGACCGGCAAATGTTTAAGGTAAAAAAACGATGAAAATTCAATTCCGAAATCGGTCAATGCACTCCGGCAGCCGTATTCTTTAATGCGTCGAACAAAGCGTTGCGCGGTAACGAACTCTACAATTACAGAAGACTCACTGATTTCGAATATGATTTGTCTCGGATCAACCTCGTTTTTATTGAATAACTCCGCCATATCGGAGCAAAAATCGGGGTCGGAAAACAAAGCGCCGGATAAACTGATCGAGAAGCTAAACCGGTTTCCTGATTGATTATAAAAAGCAAGTTCGTTAATTGCTGTCACGACCAGAAGTCGTTCCAGACGAGATGCGAGTCCTAATTGCTCCGCATAAAGCCAGTATTCCTCCGGAGGAATCAAACTATGGTCGTCGCGACGAATACACAAGCGACCATTAAAATAACTAATGCGGCGTTGCTCGATATCCAAAACCGGCTGATAACTCAACACAAATCGATCCCGCTCTAAAGCAATATCGAATAAAACTTGCCACTCGCTTCGCCCTTTACCGTTGCCCTGACGGTTTCGCTCATGATCGAAAAATAAATAGAAGCCGTCCTTTTTTGCATGATACATCGCCGATTGTGCATTAGTCGTTAATTGATCGACAGTATCGCCATGCTGCGGATAGAGTGCTATACCGATGCCCGTTGTCAAGAAAAGGTTTGGCGAATCGAGTTCTACATTTAGCGATTGGATTTCATCAATGATTTTATTCGCTAATACCATAATCCCGCGTTTTTGAACATTCGGCATGAACAACGCAAAACGATTATCGCCGATACGATACAATTGATCGGCAGATCTCAGAATGGGCTTAAGTCTGCTTGCGACACGAATCATAAAAGATTTATCAATACGTATATCGCCGGTACCACGCGACGTCACATCAAAGATTAGCAAGGCTGCCTTGCCGCCATCTCTTTTAGCCGATGCGAGCCGACCGGCTAATTCGGATTCAAAGCTTCTCTGATTGCCCAGGCCGGTAACCGGATCGAAATTTGCTATGGTTAACAATTTTCGCTCAACGATATGTTCGACACTCATATCGACACCCATCGAAAGTACAAACGCCTCTTGGTTTTCGTCATCCTGATAAAATGGCGCATGAATCCAAAATATGTCGCGACTCCCGCCTAGCTTCGACAACAAATGGCCTTCAATTTGCAGCCGCTGTGCATGCCTGTCGCTTCTCAGTCTTGCTAATTGATCCCTATGATGTTGCTCGGAAGCCGGCAAATAGAGTTCGAATAACTTACCGATAATCGAATCCCTTTCCTCACCTAATACATCCGCCGCCGTCTGATTCGCATTCGCAATCAACCCATTCATCCTTTGTGTAATCATAATGACGGGGGCTGTACTCACCATACGATTGATAAAATCTCTTTCTTCGGCTAAATTTCGATTATGCTCTATAATTTCCAGGGTGTTGGTATTTACGATTTGTTCCACTAACTCAAGCTGTTGAGCCAGTCCTAATATGGAATGATTCAATTGATCGATTTCGTCATGAAAGAATGGAAACAGTCTTTTTAACTGTACTTGCTGTCTGAATGCCGGAAATTGTCGACCGGCTAATAGCGGAATCGCTCTTGAGAGTCTTCTAACGTGACCGATGAAAAACCAGAGAACGGTCAATAAAACCAGTAGAGATAAGAAAAAACTCAGCAATACTTGAATCCAAATTGATCTAAGCTTGGCATTTAAATCATTCACATCATGAGAGATATCATTAACAAAGACAAAAAATGGTGACTGATTTGTCTCCGAGTGATTCATTCGCCTCATACCAAGTTCATAGTAACGCCCCCCGAAAGTTAACCGTTCGTTACGGTCGGCAAATCGACTGACTGCGTCGCTCTTGGATAGAATACCTAAGAAATCGAAATCCAAACCCGAAAATGTTTTAGCGGTCAATTTGACAGAATAATTGGGGTCATCGATCGCAAGGGAGTCTTCTACCAAAATGCCGACATCGTTATTCGTTAGATTTTTGTATTTAATAATAA
The DNA here is from genome assembly GCA_007135635.1 of Methylomicrobium sp. Lineage (GTDB taxonomy): Bacteria > Pseudomonadota > Gammaproteobacteria > Methylococcales > Methylomonadaceae > Methylotuvimicrobium. The sequence continues at coordinate 3,435 of SLIO01000054.1, forward strand.
TGTCTGCAAAAGACTGAGACACGCTCAATACACCGATCAATGTTGACTGCCCCAAGACCGGAATCATCACTTGTTGAAAACAAGCATCGGGGCATACGCTCCGGTGAACCGGTTCTTCGGTGTTTAATACCTGATGCACATCAGCGTTGGATATTTCCAGTTTACGTCCCCAAGCACCAATTAGCCTCCCACTCTCATCAAACAAGGTAACGTTTTCAATATCCCAAATTAATTGTAATTGCTCCCCATTTCGCTCTAACATTTCGGACAGCCTTTTTTCTTTATCTTCTTCCTCTACCGATAGCGCTAAACCTTCGGCAAGCTGATCCAAAGTTTGGAATGCCTCGTTGGATAAAACCTTAGCGATGTCGAATTG
>SLIO01000407.1 GCA_007135635.1 Methylomicrobium sp.
AGAATTACCAAACATAACCCGCTTGCGACAAAAGAACTTCCTACATAATTACTAGTACTATTCATGAGCTAATTAAAACTGTACGGAATATTTCTAAAATATTCTCGCCCATTAGGCGATCACACCTGCAGCGACAGTGGCGTGAGTGGTTTCGTCAATGATAATAAAACTGCCGGTAACGCGATTTTCCGCATACCTATCAATAAACAGGGGTTGTTGTAGCTTCAGTTTGGCTCTGACGATATCGTTCATCACGATGTCGCTCGGTTTTAGATGTTTTTGCAACGTATTCACATCCACTCGGTATTGCAAGTCTGAAAACAGACAACGGACCATGCGCGTCGTATGCTTGATGAGATATTTGCGCCGGGTGTCCAAGGGTTCTTCGGAAAGCCAGCAAATATTGGCATGAATTTCACGTGCCGTCTCCGGCAGATCGTTCTTAGCGACCAGCATGTCTCCTCGCGATATATCGATCTCTTTATCTAGTTCAACGACGACAGAGAGATCTGGAGTCGCGAGAGGTAGCGATTGGTTGGCCAGCTTAACCGATTTTATTTTTGCCGCGAGTCCTGAAGGCAATGCTAGTATTTCGTCGCCAACTACCAGCGTTCCGGATGCCAATGTACCCTGATAACCGCGAAACTCTGTGTTTAAGTCATCGTTTTCTATTGATGCACCGTTTCCGAGCTTTACTCGTGCGACCCGTTGTACCGGAAAACGCAACGGATTTTCTGACCTATCGCGGTGTGCCGAAACACGATTTAAATGATCAATCAATGTCGGCCCATCATACCAATTCATCGATCGGCTAGCGTGCACGATGTTGTCGCCTTTCAATGCGCAGATCGGCAGTGTACAAACTTGCTCGATGCCAAGGGAGGCGGCAAATGCCAAATAATCATCCCGAAACGTTTGGTAGATGTCTTGACACCAGTTGACCAGATCCATTTTATTGACGGCCAGCACGATCTCGTTGACTCCCAACAAATGAGCCAGATAAGTGTGACGACGCGTTTGCGTCACGACACCTTTACGCGCGTCTATCAATAAGATAGCTAGGTCCGCTGTTGACGCTGCCGTGACCATGTTCCGCGTATATTGCTCGTGTCCAGGCGCATCGCCGATGATGAATTTGCGCTGTTCGGTATTGAAATAACGGTAAGCGATATCGATCGTGATGCCTTGTTCGCGTTCGGCCTGCAGGCCGTCGGTCAGCAACGATAAATCCAATTCGCTCAAACCGCGTTTAGCGGATGTTTGTTGTATCGCTGTTATTTGGTCGCTATGAATGCTTTGCGTATCGTAAAGCAGCCGTCCGATCAGCGAGCTTTTGCCGTCGTCGACACTGCCTGCGGTAATGAAACGCAGCAAGCTTTTTGCGAAATTGCCGCTTTCCGATGCATTAAGGTTTGGAGTCAGTGGAGTGGTCATCAGAAATACCCTTCTTTTTTACGTTGTTCCATCGCAGCCTCCGAGGCACGATCGTCGAGCCGTGTCGCGCCGCGTTCGGTGATTTTGCACGATCGGATTTCGGCGATAATTTCGTCTATGGTTATCGCTGTCGATTCGACCGGCGCGGTGCATGAAATGTCTCCTACAGTTCTGAACCGGCAGCGTACCGTTTCTGTTTTCTCGCCCGGTTTCGGCGGCGTGATTTCGGTCACCGGCGCCAAAATATCACCACGCCGGACCACGGTGCGGTCGTGGGCGAAATAGAGTGGCGGTAATTCAATGCCTTCACGCTCGATATATTGCCAGATATCGAGCTCGGTCCAATTCGAAAGGGGAAAGACTCTCATATGCTCGCCGGGGCGAATCCGCGTATTGAACAACATCCAAAGCTCCGGGCGTTGATTTTTCGGGTCCCATTGACCGAATTCGTCGCGTAGACTGAAAATGCGCTCTTTAGCCCTAGCTTTTTCCTCATCGCGTCTCGCCCCGCCTAAGCAGACGTCGAATCCCAGCTCTTCAATCGCTTCTAGCAGCGTAACTGATTGATAGGCATTACGCGATTCAAGTGGATCACGTAAACGTACAGTACCGCGCCGAATCGAATCCTCGACACTTCGGACATGCAAGGTAGAGTCATAGCATTCTACGATGCGGTCGCGGTATACGATCACTTCGCCGTAATTATGACCGGTATCGATGTGCAGCAATACGAACCCGATCTTTTCTGGATGAAAAGCTTTGTAAGCCAGGTGCAACAATACCGCCGAATCCTTGCCTCCGGAGAAAAGCAGCACGGGGTTTTTGAATTCGGCCGCAACTTCCCGCAAAATGAATAGCGCTTCTGATTCTAACCAGTCTAAATGTTGGTTTGCATTTGAATGCGAAATCCTTGCTTGATCGTGCGCATTTAGGTGATTTTGATTTTTAATAATGATGTGAGTTGTATTAAGCATTACCTTCCTCTTTTCTGTTGTCGCTTTCCAATTGCCATCTTTTATTTCCCAGGTATCTGAAGTAAGAGTTGCCGTCGTTTTCGATACTAAACAAATGAAGCCATTGATTATCGGTCAATTGTCTGACGGTTTCGTGTTTGACTATGACCGCATCGATTGCCGATCTGGGCGCTTCGATGAAGACACTCAAGCGGACCGGTTCATGCACGAATTTGCAGCCGTCATGCAGCGATTGCCAGGGCAAGCCGGCTCGCAGATCGCCGCCGTTACCTTCGAGTACGCCGATCGTGCCGACCACGTTGTGAAGGACCTTGTTGCCGCTGCCGAACAGACGGTTATCGACTGTCGATCCGTAATACTGCAGGTTGATCCAGCTCGCGACGACCAAAGGTGCCGTCATGATCAATTCTAAAATAGAACCATCCGAGTCTTGTTTGAAATCGTAATTATGCAAAAAGACTCTGCCGTTAAGCTTTACCTGACGGGTTCTTTCCCTGGGTGCAGCGATGAAGGCCGCATTACCGGCCAAGCCCCATTCGGGACGCACCTGCGACCAATCACGGCTGCGCGCCGTAATATGCTGTTTAATCTCTTGGGGATGTGTCTCGTGAATACCCAATAGAACGGAGCGTTCGGTTCTCGCCAATGCGGATGCGTAGGACAACCATTCTTGTAGAGAGGCAGTGTCTTTTTTATATCCGGAAGGCAGGTGATCGAGATCGAACAGACGCAGTTCGTCGGTCGTCGTGTCATGGAGTCCTGCGAGAAACCAAGTATCGGGCGGAATGTCGATGCCTTGGCGTGCCAAGCCCGCTCTGACCGATACATCATTGAGCACCGCCGCGGCAATACGGGCATTCGCTTCGCCGCTATGCCCGCCGCATGCTCCGCAATCGAGGCCGGCGGCATAGGGATTGTTGACTGTCGTACTGCCATGTCCGCACAGCAAAACAAGTCGAGCGAAATCCGAAGTCAAACCCATGCCGCGCAAGGCGTTTTTGGCTAATTCGACTTTATCGGTCAAACGCAGACCGGTTTCAACGACTTTGCCGGTCGCTACCAGAGAGCCGCGTTGGCGAGTGATTTGAGGGCCGAGACGAAGCACCGAAGTTGCGTTTAAGCCTTCGGTGCCTGGCTTCGTGACAGTCCGGGTCAGACCGAAACTGTCGGTCAGCAGTTTGACGCCGAATGCCAAGCCTGCGATTTCGACATAGGAATAGCAGGATACGGCCGATGTCTTGAACGATTTCCATATTTTATTGAAGCGCTTAATGGACCAACGCTTATTAAGGGCATCACTTAACTCTTCGACCGTCGCATTGATTAGGCTTTCGCGGATGCGGTATTTGGGCGTTAACAAGACCGGGCAATGCGCGGCACCGTGTTGATGA
>SLIO01000124.1 GCA_007135635.1 Methylomicrobium sp.
CAACGGCTTGGCTGAAGCGCTGTACCAAAAAAAAATCAAACGCCCGCAACTCCTCAAAACCTGGCAGATTTACCGTGAGGCCATGCCGGAAGGTCAAACCGCCAGAGGGCGGGGTACCCAGCGTCCCGTTTTAGACGAAAAGAATCTGTATAAGCAAGAGTTATCATTCAAACACAATGTTTTGCGTCGTCTTGAAGCGATCGATTCTGTTGAATTTGGCTATGAAAGTGGAGCGGTCCTGCGGATTTTTAATCCACTCAGCGATAGACAAAAGAGCTATGGTTACGATGCCATCATGGTCGTATTCAATGAGCATCGGATCGTCGATGTGGCGTTTATTGTAATTCAGGTAGAAGATGCGGTTGATCGAGAACAAGAAGACCACCTTTCGAATGAAAGAGTTTGGCTGATCGCCCAAGAATCGACCTTGATCAAAGCTGCCAATGGTTCTCGAAAAAGCTACCCCGATCCATGGGGCGTCATGGTTGCGACGGCGAACGAATTGCGCATCGAACGGAAACCACCTCAGAATCCAGCGCCAATGGCATTTTCTGTCAGCGAGTTGCTGCTAGATTTCATGAAATGACAAGACCAGTTCATAAATGTTTGCGGAAGATCGTTTTTAGGTTAATATGTCTAGCAACAAGACATAAGGAGAGGCAATGGCACCGATCGACAAGCAAAATAAACCCGCTTTACGCCTGGTTTGCCTGTCAGACCTGCACGATGCGCAACAAACAGTGTCGGTGCCGGACGGCGATGTACTGATCGTCGCCGGCGATATCTGTTTAGAAGGAAGGCTAGCCGATCAAACGTTTCGACGAATGTTTATGTACGCTGCCGCATCGGTGCAAACTCGTGATTGCCGGAAATCATGACTGGCCGTTTGCAATAGTGGGGAAGGGCGCGGCAATAAATCTGCTCAAAAACGCCATTTATCTTGAAGACGCAGGCATTGAAATCAATAGCGTGACCTTTTGGGGATCGCCCTGGCAGCCGGAGTTTTGTGATTGGGCGTTTAATCTACCGCGCGGTCCTAGGCTAGCCGAGATATGGGATGGCATTCCGGCTAATACCGACGTATTGATAACGCATACGCCGCCTTATGGTATTTTGGATGAGGTGCACGGTGAGCATGTCGGCTGCGAAGCGTTGGCCGATGCCGTTCAACGCGTCCGGCCGAAAATTCATGTCTTTGGCCACATACATGAATGTCATGGCGTGTTGAAGCAGGGTGAAACGACCTATGTCAACGCCAGCCTGCATGATGAAAGATTTTGTCTCAGGCATCAACCGATCGTCCTCGACTTGTAGGACAAATCAAGCGTTTTATGATCGCGGCCGGCCTGCAGCAACTGGAACAGTTGGGGGAGTGGGTTTGATGCTCACAGATTCAATACAACAAGACTTGTGGCTCATCAATTTAAAAATATGAGCCACAAAATGATCGGTTTGTTTGACGAGCAATATTCCAAGTGTTGCTACCCATGCGGTTGTCAAAGGATTTAGCATCAAAAACCGATAGATGAATGAGCATTACTCTTCAAACACTGAAGGGTTCAGAAACTGCCGTTTCCAAAACAGTTTTCGATCAATCTCACTGAGCATGGCCTCATCGCACACGTTGTCCCAATTCGCTTCTATTGCTTCGCGTTGCCTATCGAAAATGGCTTTCGCTTCATCCTCCGAGAGTTGGAAGTGGGGTGCTGCTGCAAGGCACGACTGGAGGTTGCTCAGATTGTTGTTCCCGGAAATGAGCATGGCTTGTGAGGCTTCATTACCGGTACGGTTTTGCGGACAAATATCGTAAGCAGGCGTAAGGCTGAGTGTTTTGCCGTTCCAAAAGGCCGCGTGATTACGTGCGTGGTCATCGGTATTGCCGCACAAAATGTTAAAGACGAGACGAGAAAACAGCTCTTCGAGCGTTTTTTTGGGCTTATCGAAGCGATGCCGGATGATTTCTGCAAACGTTTCATAGCTTGCGTAACGGGCCATCATGTCATCAAGGCCAAACAGCGTTAAGGCGGACACCATGGCTTTGCGCGTCCAGCCATCGGCGGTTTTTTCGCGATCAAACCGTTCGATCAGAAGGATGTCCTTGTTTGCGGCGTGAACAAGCTTTACGGGGGCGGCTTTCACCCCGGCTGCGACCGCAAGCCGCATGGCGATGAATTCAGCCTTTACGACACTGTAGAGGTCGGAACTCGATGAAAATTTGGCGATGTATTTTGTGCCTTGGTCTTCGATCAAGGCCTTGGGGCGTGCGCCACCGATAGCGCTTCCATGGAATAGCGCTTGATCCAGCTCCGGCGTGAGCGGAATACCTTGCTCGACTCGTTCGGCGGATTTAAGCAATTCTTCCAGCGGGACATTTCTTGCGGAGCGGGGGATGTATTCACTTGGCGAGCGCTGGACATCCAATGCGCCGATACGATCAGAGCCCGATTCCAGTAAATAGGTCAGTTCGCCAAGCGCGTCGGTATCCGTATCTTTGCCTTTCCATCCAAGCTTTTTATTGATGATGACGCGTCGTCCCCATGCGTCCGGAGCGGCATCACGGATACAGCCAGGCATGCTCAGCCCATCCGGTAGTGGCAATATCCCCTTCTTGAGCGGTAGCTCCGGCAGGTAAATAGGAATAGCCGGAGGCGTATCCTTGACGCGCTCCAAATAGCTTTTGCCGTAGTTGAAATGAATATTGCCCTGATCGTCGGCTTCAAGCTTGCCCGCGATGACCGGCTCGGTTGCCTCAGGCAACCAGATCCAGACATAGGCTTCTTTATCGGCGTGATTAGAAGTCATCATCAACGACTTTTACTTTCTTCCGCACAGACCTCGGGAGAAGCGCGAGTTTGTCCTCAGTTTGACGAATATGCCCATTGAGCGTCGTCGCTTCGATATCAAAAAGTTTGACGCCGACTAGGGCGGCCACTTCAAAAGTTGCCCCTAGTTCACACTTGGGGTCCCCTTTTTCTATGCGCTGCAAAAGCCCGCGCGAGATACCGGCGCGTTCGGCAACCTCTTGTGCGGTCATCTTACGCTCTATTCGTGCGGCGCGGATGAGGTTGCCCAGAAGCGTCATCGCTTCACGGCTATAGCGGGAATAGGTGCGTGCCGATACTTTGGCCATGGTCTAACTTTTGGTTTATAAATGGATCGCAGGGGTGCCTTGTGATCGACATGCAAATCACATTAGCAGTTTCCAAACGCTTCGGCAAGCAAAAAAATGGTTTATATATGACTCATAATGATACTTTATGTTTTATAAATAGATCATAGTTTTAGATTTTTCAAGGGCACACGTTACGAGCCAAGTAACAAAAAGCCGCTTATGGGGCACATTAAGGAAACAGGTCAGCTCTTTTAGGTATTAACGGACCTGAATATTTCTATGTATGGGCGAATTCATCACACCGCGTCACCCGAGGATATTGCCCAACTATTAGCCTGGCTACAACATCACGCAGGTACGGAAAATTCTTTGTATCGTTGAGTTGGAAGCCAGGTCGTTGAAGGCGGTCAATTTGTTCTGGAGGTTGGCGGCATCCTAGTAAAAAGGCACGAAAACAGCAAAACGACCCTTTTAAAACTGACCGCTCACGGCCAATTTCTGCCAGTCGCGACTGGCTGCTTTATGGTGAGGAATATGTCAGAACGAAGTTTGGCAATTGCCAAAAACTGCCGTTCAATGACGCAAGTAATTTGGCTCAAAATACGAAATTTATTTAAGAAGATTAGGGTCAGAGAAAATTATCAAAGAAAATTAGGGTCAAAAGAAAATTAGG
>SLIO01000428.1 GCA_007135635.1 Methylomicrobium sp.
CACGCGGCTTACGAACCAATTGGTTGATCGTGGCCATAAATTTGTTACTCCGATAATTCAGTTTACCCGCCAGACAATAAAAATAACCGCCGTACATTTTTTATGCACAGCGGCCATATAATGCTTATCCTGACAAATAGCGTTAGCTCATTTGAGCAGAGCATCTTAACGCTAATTTTTTATCAGGTCAAGCCGATTTAAAGTTTCCATCACTTATTCAGTGTTTAAGGCTTGCTTTAAAGCCTCTTCCACATCACCCGCATCGACCGATGAAATACTATCACCTTCGGATGGGGCCTCCATTTCTTTGCTGCGTCGTTTTCTTCTTTGCTCATGGTAAGCCAATCCAGTGCCCGCTGGTATCAATCGTCCAACGATGACATTTTCCTTCAATCCATGCAAACCGTCGCTCAACCCACGCACCGCTGCATCGGTCAACACTCGAGTCGTTTCTTGGAAGGACGCGGCCGAAATAAACGACTCGGTTGCCAACGAAGCCTTAGTAATACCCAACAAAATAGATTCAAAACTTGCCGGTATCTTCCCTTCCGTCTCCATTTTTTCATTGACTTCACGCACATAGGCTCGCTCTACCTGATCGCCTTTCAGGAATTCCGTGTCGCCAGCTGCGGTGATTTCAACTTTACGAAGCATTTGTCTAATGATTGCTTCTATATGTTTATCATTAATTTTTACACCTTGTAGTCGATAAACGTCTTGAATCTCTTTCACTAGATAATTAGCTAGATCTTCAATGCCACGCAACCTTAAAATATCGTGTGGCGTCAATTCACCTTCAGCAATCGTTTCACCTTTCTCTACATGCTCCCCCTCGAAAACGGTAATGTGTCGCCATTTCGGCACCAATGTTTCGTATTGCTCGCCACTTGCATCGGTAATGATCACTCGCTGCTTACCTTTAGTCTCCTTACCGAACGATATTGTGCCGGTAGTTTCAGCTAAAATCGCCGGATCCTTGGTTTTTCTTGCTTCAAACAAGTCGGCCACCCGAGGCAAACCACCGGTGATATCGCGCGTTTTACTCGATTCTTGAGGGATTCTCGCCAAAACATCACCGACCTTAACCTCATGACCGTCCTTGATGCTGACAATTGCACCGGTCGGCAAGAAGTACTGAGCGGGTATCTCTGTTCCCGGCAGATAAATAGTCTCCCCGACGGCATCCATTAGCTTAACCATAGGACGTAAATCCTTACCGGCGCTGCCCCTTTGCTTGGGGTCGGTAACCACCAAAGAGCTTAGACCTGTAACTTCATCCGCCTGCTTTTGAACCGTTACACCGTCCATGAAATCAAACAAACTGACAACACCATCGACTTCAGTAATAACCGGATGCGTATGCGGATCCCAATTGACGATAATCTCGCCGCCATTAATTTTACTGCCGTCCTGAACCGACAAAACCGCACCATAAGGAATTTTATAGCGCTCGCGTTCACGGCCATATTCGTCGATGATACCAATTTCACCGGACCTGGAAACTGCAACTAGATTTCCTTCCCGGTTAGTAACGGTTTTAAGGTTACTTAACTTAACTGTTCCTGCAGATTTAACTTGCACATTACTGATAGCAGCGGATCTCGAAGCTGCGCCACCAATATGAAAAGTACGCATTGTCAACTGCGTACCTGGCTCACCGATGGATTGCGCTGCAATGACACCAACTGCTTCACCGCTATTCACTAAATGACCTCTAGCCAGATCTCGACCGTAACATGCGGCACAGACGCCATGTCGATTTTCACAAGTGATAACCGAACGCACATAGACTTGATCGACACTATTTTCTTCGAGCACTGATACCCAGTATTCATCGAGCAAGGTTCCGCTTTTAACGACCACTTTTTCGCCAGCCGCATCCATCACGTCGTTGATGACTACACGCCCCAATACACGCTCAGCCAATGGCTCAACCACATCGCCACCTTCGATAATCGGCGTCATCGAGACGCCTTGCGTGGTTCCGCAATCGTCGCCTGTTATAACCAAATCCTGAGCCACATCGACCAAACGCCTTGTCAAATAACCCGAGTTGGCGGTTTTCAACGCAGTGTCTGCGAGCCCTTTACGAGCGCCGTGAGTCGAAATAAAGTACTGCAATACGTCCAAACCTTCCCTGAAATTCGCGGTAATTGGCGTTTCGATAATCGAACCGTCTGGCTTCGCCATCAAACCACGCATACCGGCCAACTGTCTAATCTGTGCCGCAGAACCCCGAGCACCGGACTCGGCCATCATGAAAATTGAGTTGAACGATTTCTGAGTCACCTTATTGCCGTCGGCATCTTCGATTACCTCTACGCCAAGTCCATCCATCATGACCTTTGCAACCTGATCATTTGCGTGAGACCAAATATCAACTACTTTATTATATCGTTCACCGTCCGTCACCAGACCTGATGAATATTGCCGTTGTATCTCGTTAACTTCCGAATTAGCCGTATTGATGATTTCTTCTTTCTTAGCCGGTATCGCCATATCTTCTATGCCGAATGACACACCGGAAAGTGTTGCATAACGAAATCCGAGATACATCAATTGATCGGCCAAAATTACCGTTTCCTTGATACCTAAGTGTCGATAGCAATAATTGATCAACCGCGATATGTTCTTCTTTGTCATATCGCAATTAACAAGCTCGTACGGCATACCATTAGGAGCGATTTCCCAGATCAATGCCCGCCCTACTGTCGTTTCGACACGATAGGTTTTTTCTTCGGCTACTCCCCTATCGGTCTTTATTTTTTCAGTAATTCTTAATTGAATCTTGGCTTGCAAATCGACACTTTTAAACGCCAAAGCTTTATGAACTTCGTCTGTTGAAACAAAGATCGAGCCATTCCCTTTAGCATTGACCTTTTCCCGGCTTATAAAATAGAGCCCTAAAACCACGTCTTGAGACGGATTGATAATCGGCTCACCGCTTGCCGGCGATAAAATATTGTTGGTCGCCATCATCAATGTTCTAGCTTCAAGCTGAGCTTCTATCGATAACGGCACATGTACTGCCATTTGGTCGCCGTCAAAATCCGCATTGAAAGCGCTACAAACCAAAGGATGCAATTGTATTGCCTTGCCTTCAATCAAGATTGGCTCAAACGCTTGTATGCCCAAGCGATGCAGAGTCGGTGCCCGATTCAACAACACTGGATGTTCTCGAATGACTTCCTCGAGAATATCCCAAACCTCGGAGCCTTCTCGCTCAACCATTTTTTTCGCAGCTTTAATAGTTGTGGCAAGCCCTCTTAACTGTAATTTGCTAAAGATGAAAGGCTTGAACAATTCCAAAGCCATTTTTTTAGGTAATCCACATTGATGCAAACGTAGCGTCGGCCCGACCACGATAACAGAACGCCCGGAGTAATCGACACGTTTACCTAACAGGTTTTGCCTGAAACGGCCTTGCTTACCCTTAATCATATCGGCAAGGGACTTAAGGGGCCTTCTGTTGGTACCGGTTATTGCCCTGCCTCTACGGCCATTATCGAGTAATGCGTCGACCGACTCTTGCAGCATTCGTTTTTCGTTACGGACGATAATATCCGGCGCATTCAAGTCCAACAGTCTATTAAGTCGGTTATTCCTATTGATGACGCGGCGGTATAGATCGTTTAGATCAGACGTTGCAAATCGGCCACCATCCAATGGCACCAAGGGTCTCAACTCCGGAGGCAATACCGGTAAGACCTGCATAATCATCCATTCAGGACGATTTTTTGAACTCAACAACGATTCAATAACTTTTAAGCGTTTCGAAA